>JBGPJS010000516.1:0-3039 GCA_041485505.1 Gemmatimonadota bacterium
CGGCGGTCAGGCTGTCGACGGAGAGGATCGGCAGCCCGTCGCGGTGCCACCAGCGTCCGCCCCCATGCAGCCGGGACGATATCTGTCCGACCCCCGTCCCTCCGCTCCAGAGGAGGGAATCCAGCGGGCCGGTTGTTCGGGCGGAGACCTGCCGGAACAGCCAGCCATCCCAGGCCAGCGAATCGGAAGCGATGTCCGTTATCACCTGGGGGCGCTTGCCGCCGAACCAGGTCAATCGTCCCGTGGCAGTGGGCGCGCGCCACTGGCGCCAGGTGAGCCGTCTCGCACTGACCTCCAGATCGGCGCGAAGTGAATCAAGCGAGCCGCTCAGGGCGAGCGTTCCCCCGAGGCCACCAGCCAGCGGGAGCGAGGCGACGGCGGTATCCGGCGGGACTCCGCTCAGCGCCGTTACCAGTGAATCGAAGACGCCGAGGGCGGTGGCCTCCCCTTCAAGGCGGAGCTCGCCGCTCCGCGAGAGCGCCCATCCCAACGTGCCGGAGCCGTCGGCCCGACCGCCGGGCCAGTCGAGGGTGAGACTATCCAGCCGGATCAGGCTGTCGTGGACCAACCCGCGGGCGTCGAGCGAGTCGAACCCGAACTCGCGGAACCAGCCCCGGGTCAACTCAAGGTCGAGCGAGCCCTCAGGAGCCATCAACGTATCGAGCGTTCCGCTCGCGAGGAGCCGTCCGCTGAGCGCGGTGTGGGGGCGGTCGCTGCGGAGGGCCGACAGGTCGAGATCCGTGAAACTGAGCGCCAGGCTGTCGGCGCCCCAGCGTGGAGGAAGAATGGTGACCCGGCCTCTCGCACGCACCGCGCCGAGTTCCCCCCGGAGATCCGCGTCGAGGGCGAGATGATCCAGGTTCCCGCTGCTCTTCACATGCCCGCGGAGGCTGCCCCGGCTCCCGAGCGAAGGGAAGCCACGCCGGATCCCGTCGAAGCTGAGAGGATCCAGGTCTACGTCGAGACCCAGTCCCAGGATCTCGTGCCGGGAGTCGAGGTGGACGGTACCGCGGAGCCGACTCGGGGGACGCTCGCCGTCCTGCTGGGTGGCCTCGCCTCGAAAGGTGACGTTGCGCCACGGCCCCACCAGCGATCCCGCGGCGGTAAGCCGTCCCTCCACCACGGCGGCGGGCAGCAGCAGGCGGACCGTCCGGAGGTCAATGTCGGACTGGGCCAGGGCAAAGGTGTCGAAGACGAACCCCTGAGGTCCGCCGAGAACCAGGTGGCCGGCGCCGGCCAGGTGGTTGATCGGCTGGTCTGGCACCCGCGAATCCCGGAAATCCCAGTTGACCTCAACGTCCATTCCATCGAAGAACCCCGCGGCGATCGTGCTGCCGGTGAGGGTGCCGTGGAGGGGCAGGGTATCGAGGAAAGGACGTACAGCATCAAGATCGAGATCGGTCACCGCCAGATTCAGATCCTCCACCCCGAGGCCACGCTGCTGATCGGTGAGTGCGGTAAGATCACCATCGATCCGTCCCGTGGCACCGGCCAGATGGAGATCCCGAAGCTGGTAGGCGTTGTGGGTTTCCGAGGCGCTCCGAGCCGCCATGCGGACCCGACCCGACAGGTCCGGGAAGTCGGGAGAGATCCAACGCAGATCCTTCAGATCGAGCTTCGGAACCTCGAAGGCAAAATCGAATAGCGGGGGTCCCTTGGGCCAGGTTACGACACCACCACCCGCGAACCCGGTGTTCGGGAGCGCCCCCCGCGAGACGTTGAAGGCCAGACTGTCACCGGCCGTCCAGCCATGGGCCACAAGATTGGTCACCGTGATTCCGGGGTCGTTGAGCCGGGTCGCCAGGGTGTCCATGTCGAAGGTGAGCGGCTGGTGATCCGGCGTCGCGACCCGGATCGTCTTGAAGCTCACGGTGAGGGGATCGAACACCAGGATCTTGCGCAGCCCCTCAGGACTCTCTTCGATGAGTCGACCGGGCCGAGCCCGATCCGCCGCGAGCGCCGCCGCGCGCCCTTGGGCGGCCACCAGCGTATCGGGGGGGGACCAGGGGATCTC
Source organism: Gemmatimonadota bacterium (assembly GCA_041485505.1). Lineage (GTDB taxonomy): Bacteria > Gemmatimonadota > Gemmatimonadetes > Gemmatimonadales > GWC2-71-9 > JBDUEA01. The sequence continues at coordinate 2,015 of JBGPJS010000516.1, forward strand.
CACCCGAAGGGAGCCACCGGTTACCCTGAGGTTGCGAAACTCCACCAGCGGCCCGGCTCGGCCGCCCGGAGGGGCCTCGCCCAATTTGAGGACCTCCTCGTAATTCATCCGACCGCTGCGGTGCTTGATGATGCGGATGGTCGGCCGCTCCAGACGCACCCGGTTGAGGATGACGCGCCGGGCGAGGAAGTTGGGCAGCGTGTAGGCGACTTCCACCCGGGGCAGGCTCGCGAGCAGTGCTCCGCTGGTATCGTGGACCACCAGGCTGTCGATGACGAGGTCACGGAGGAACGATCCCGAGATCGCTCCCACCTCGAACCGGCCCCGGAGCATCCGGCTCAGTCGTACCGAGAGGTCGCGCGCCAGCAGTTCGCGGCCCGCCCGGGTTGAGGTCAGCACGGTCACTAGTCCCAGGGCCATCGGGATGGTGCCCAGGAGGAGGGCCAAGGCCAGGCGGGCGGCGTGGCGGCGGATTCGGCGCATCAGAACGGCTGCCCCACGGCGAATTGCAGGTTCCACTTGCTGCCGCGGGGTCGGACGAAATTGTTCTGCGCCAGCTCGAGCTGACCGCTGGCCCGGGACAGGTAAAGCGCGCCCGGGGCGTTTCGATAGCCATTGTAGGCGACGTCCAGTCGCACCGGACCCAGCGGCGTCGTGAAACGCAGGCCCGCCCCTGGCGTGAAGCGCACGACGGCCGGGTAAAAGGAGGTCCGCTCGCGCTCGAACAGGGTCCCCGCGTCGATGAAAACGGCCAGCCGCATCCGCTGGGGGAAAATCGGCGAGGGCACCCGCAGCTCGAGGTTGGCGATCCCGAGAGTGTTGCCACCCGTGGGCGAAAACCGGACTCCAAGCCGGCCCGCGTTGATCGAGTCGATGGCCTGCTGCACCGTGAAGGTGTCGGGGACGTTGCTCGCGACATAGACGACCGGCCCCAGCTCATTGCGATCGAACCCCCGCACGTCGTTAGGACCTCCGGCGTAGAAGCGCTGTTCGGGCGGCGTGAAGTTCGCCTCGGCGGTGTCGAG
>JBGPJS010000517.1:0-3033 GCA_041485505.1 Gemmatimonadota bacterium
ACAAGACCGCCACCGGCTTCTCCGCGTCGTCGCCCGAGAACAGGAAGGCGCCCAGGATCCCCCGCAGACGCGGTTGCATCGTGAGGTCGGCGACCGACGCCAGCTCCTCCAGCACCGAGTGCTCAGGATTCAGGGCATCCAGCTGATGCTGGGCGTAGTAGTGAACTGTGGTATTGTGCCCCAGGACTCGGTCCCCCTTCTCGAACGGCAGAACCCCCGCAACGATCTTGAGGAGGGTGCTCTTGCCGGCGCCGTTGGGACCGACCAGCGCCACCCGGTCCCCCCGAAGCAGGCGCAAGTCTACGCCGCGGTAGACCGCCGTGTCGCCGTAGGCCTTGTGAATCTTTCTCAGCTCGCTCACCACGGCGCCGCTTCGCCCGGGCTGGGGAAGCCGGAAGCGGATGCGCTTGGGGGCGCGGATGGTTTCCACCCGCTCGACCTTGTCCAGCTGCTTGATCCGGCTCTGGACCTGACGCGCCTTGGTCGCCTTGTAACGGAACTTGCGGATGAACCGCTCCATCTTCTCGATCTGGTCTGCCTGGCTCCTCTGGGCGGCCTCGAGCTGTTCCTGCCGGAGCAGCTTCTGGGCCTGGTAATCGTCGTAGTCGCCCACGTACAGACTGAAGCGCCCCAGCTCCAGCTCCGCGATCCGGTCCACCACGCGGTTGAGAAAGTACCGGTCGTGGGAGATGATCACCACCGTCCCCTCGTAGGCCGCGAGGAAGTCCTCGATCCACTGGAGGGACTCGAGGTCCAGGTGGTTGGTCGGTTCGTCCAGCAGGAGAAGGTCCGGCGACTGGAGCAGGAGTCGGCCCAGGGCGACCCGCATCCGCCAACCGCCCGACAGCGTGGCCAGCGGGGCGTGGCACTCGTCGGCCGAGAAGCCCAGCCCGCCCAGGATCGCCTTGGCGCGCGCCTCCAGGCTGTACCCGCCCAGAGCCTCGTACTGGTGCTGGAGGTCGCCGTAGCGGTGCATGAGCTCTTGGGAGGCCCCGTTCTCCACCTCGGCCATTTCGCCGGCTAAGAACTCCAGCTCGCTTTCCAGACGCTGGATGTTTGGATACCCGGCCAGCACGTGCCCCACGGCCGTGCCATCCCCGGCCGGCGCGATTTCCTGGGGCAAATAGCCGATCGTGGTGGTCTTGGCCCGGCGCACCTGGCCCGCATCCACCTCCATGTCGCCCATCAGGATTCGGCAGATGGTGGTCTTGCCGGCGCCGTTGGGCCCCACCAGGCCGACCCGCTGGCCACGGGTGATGTGCCAGGTGAGATCCCGGAAGACGGTCTGGGCCCCGAAGGATTTGCTGGCCTCTTCGATCTGAATCATGGCTCCCGTTCGCGCATGTACGGTCTCGGCCGGCTGACTCCGCCCGATGCCGGCGCCGCCTCACCGGCCGCTCGGCGTCAGGAAAACTCTTGGTAGCTGACGGGCGCCATGCGCCAGACGCTCCGATTGTACTGCGCGACCATCCGGGAGGTGTTGAAGAAGCTGGCCACCTCGATGCAGTGGATCATGCGGTCGATCCACCGGGACGCGTGCGCGTCCCCGGGCTGCATCCGCTCGACCTCGCAGTAGTCCTGCACCATCAGCTCCAGTTTGTCGCACAGCGAGTCGGAGTCCTCGCGGAGCCGGAGGTCCATCTCGCGTCCGATCTCGCCGTTCGTCGAACGGTGGCCGAAGATCTCGCCGATCTCGTTGTCCGCCGCCTCCACCACCCACCCGTCCATGGTGCTGAGCTGCAGGACGCCGTTCAAGACGGCCTTCATGCCCGAGGTGCCGGATGCCTCGAAGGGCGGCAGGGGGTTGTTGAGCCACACGTCCACGCCGCTGATGAGCAGCTTGGCAACGTAGGTGTCGTAGTTCTCGAGGAAGACCGCCCTCAGGTGATGCCGGTGCTCCTCCAGCGAGTCGATGATGTTCAGGATCTCCTTGATGTTGTCGGTGCCGACGAGGTCCTCCGGATGGGCCTTGCCGGCGAACAGGATCTGCAATCCGCCATACCGCTTGGCGATGTCCACCAGCCGGTCCGGGCGCTGCAGGATCAGGCTCGGGCGCTTGTACGGCGCGGCCCGGCGCGCCCAGGCAATCGTGAAGATATCCTCGCGCACCATCCACGGCCGGAGCAATTCCACGAGCTGCGCCTTGTTCTGCTTGTGGGCCCTCCAGAGCTTTTCCCGAAACGCGCGGTCGTGGATCAGCTCCCCGACCCGATGCAGGCTGTCGGGACTGTCCTTCCAATTCTCGAACACCCGCGGGTACTCGTTGAACAGCTGCTCAAAGGGCCGGCTGATCCAGGTGGGAATGTGAATCCCGTTGGTGATTCCCCGGATCTTCTCCTCGTGGCTGGGGAACTGGATCTTGGTCACCTCTTCATGTTTCTTGGCGACCGCGTTCACGTGCTTGCTGGCATTCATCGCCAGGATCGTCAGGTTGACGCGGCCCGAGTGCTTGTCCTGACCGAAGCGCTGTGCGATCGCCAGCTCTTCCTCCGTGAGCACCTTGGCCAGCTCGTCGATCGGCAAACGGTCGTGACCCGCCTCGACCGGGGTGTGGCAGGTGAACGCGAACCGGTCGGTCAGCGCCGCGACTTCCGCCGGGCTCTTCCCTTTCGCCAGCTCCACGAAGGCGAAGGCGGCGTGCCCCTCGTTCAGATGATGGATGTCGACCGCATAGCCGAGCGCCTGGAGGGCGCGCATCCCCCCGATCCCCAAGACCTTCCGCTGCACGATCTTCCACCAGCTGCTGGAACTCTGATAGAGCTGGTCGGTGAGCTCCCGCGCCCAATCCGGATTGTCGGGATGGTTCGAGTCGAGCAGAATCAGCGGGACCACGTGCTGCTTGTCGAAGCTGGGAACGTAGTACTTCCAGAGGTGGAACTTGACCGGATCCCGGCCGATCTGGAGCTCCACCTCCACGGTCAATTTGACCAAACCTGGGTAGCTCTGGGGGTCCCAGTCGAATTCCCCCGGGAGTTGGCCGTAATGGATGCAGAACTGCTGGTCGAAGTAGCCCTTGTTCCAGAGGATCCCCAC
>JBGPJS010000518.1:0-3027 GCA_041485505.1 Gemmatimonadota bacterium
CTCGACAAGACCGGCACGCTGACCGAGGGCAAGCCGAGCGTGACTGATGTGATCCCGCTGGCGGGGACAACGGAGGACGACGTCCTCCGGACCGCCGCAGCGCTTTCGAATCAATCCACCCATCCGCTATCGCTGGCGATCGTTTCTGCGGCCACCGCGCGTGGGCTTTCCGGAACCGGGAAAGGCGAGCAGATCACGAACCTCTCCGGGAAGGGGCTGCGAGGGATGATCGGAGGTCGATCGGTGCTGGTCGGCAACGCCGCCCTGATGACGGAGGCTGGGGTGGACAGCACCCCCCTCAGCGACTCCGCCAATCGACTGACAAACGCCGGCCGATCCCTGGTCTATGTTGCCGCCGGCCAGAGTCTGCTTGGCCTGGTCGGCATCACCGATGCCATCCGGGCATCCGCCCGGCAGGCCATCGAGGAACTGAAGGCGATGGCAATCCGGCCGGTCCTCTTAAGCGGTGACCTCCGCGCCACGGCGGAGCGGGTAGCGAGGGAGGTCGGCATCGAGGAGGTGTATGCGGAGGTCCGTCCCGAGCAGAAGGCAGACTACGTTAAGCGAAGACAGGAGGAGGGCCGCTTTACCGCGATGGTGGGCGACGGAGTGAACGACGCCCCTGCCCTGGCCCAGGCGGACATCGGCATCGCGATCGGGGCCGGCACCGACGTTGCGATCCAGGCGGCCCAGGTGGTCCTGATGCGGTCCGACCCGCTGGACATTCCCCGGGCAGTCCGGCTCAGCAAGGCTACCGTGCGAAAAATGAAGCAGAACCTGGCTTGGGCCAGCGTTTACAATCTGTTGGCCATCCCCGTGGCGGCCGGTGTGTTCTACCCGTCACTGGGCTGGTCGCTTCGGCCGGAGATCTCGGCGCTGTTGATGTCCCTCTCGTCCATCATCGTGGCGCTCAACGCCGTGTCGCTCCGCAGAGTGCGGCTGTGACCATTCCCTACCGGGGGGAATGGGCCCCGCCACCAGTGAGACGATTGTAGAAACCCGCCACCAAGGCGAAGGTGACTGCGGCCCCGACCGTCCAACGGATCAATCCGGCCACGAACGAACCCAGCGTCAGAGTCCGCACGATGGGAGCCCGAGGACTGGGGCGGAGGATTGCCGGGTTGCGGGCCAGAAACGCCAAGGCACGGGGATCTACCCGTGCCCTTCCTACCTCCAGACAATACCAGCCCGACGCTACTTCACCTGCACCATGATGACATTGGTCGTGTCCGCCGCGCCTCGCGCGTCGGTGACCAGCAACTTCACGCGATAGGTCCCGGCACGGGCGTAGGTCCGGACCGCCTTGATTATGCCCGGCGCGGCCGCGCTGCCCTTGGTGCTGCCATTACCGAAGAACCAGGTGTAGGGCCACGGGCCGTCGCCCACGTCGGGGTCGGTGAAGTTGGCGCGGAACGCCACGGAGCCACCGTGGGTAATGGTCGTGGGGCTGGTGGCCGCGAGGGTCGCGACCGGGGGGGTATTGCCTCCCCCAGTCCCGGGAGTCAGGTCGATGGCGTAGAGGAACGAATAAGGGTTGGCGCCATCGCCCGCCACGTCAGTCACCGAGTATGCGGTGTTGCCGTCGGGCGAGAAGACCGGCCGGGTCATGGGCACCAATTGACCGTAAGGGGCGAAGCCCGGCTCGTCGGGAAGGTCGACCCGCCACAGGGGAGTCCCCTTGGTGTTCACGGCCAGGAAGAAGCCCGGCTGCCCGTAGTTGAGACGGCCGCCCATGAATAGCAGGTCGTTTTGAGGCCGGACCTTGGGCTCAAACAGAATGGTGAAATCGACATAGGTCCACTTCACGGTCCCGGTCGGGTTGAGCGCGAAAACGGTGGCGAGGTTCCGGACCGTGTAGATGACGTTGTCGGGGCCTACCTCGGGGTGCTCCTCGGTGTTCCCCGGGAACTGGTAGAAGTTCCACAGCAGCGAGCCGGAGGGGGCATACGCCGCGAGACTCATCCCGATATTGGTCGGAAAGGTCTCCAGGACCACGTTGCCGTTGGGCCCCACCGCCGGCCGAGCGTTGTTCTCCGCATTGAACACCTGGAACCGCTTGCCGCCGTTGAAGTCGTAACTGAAGAGCGACGGTGGGCCCACCCCCCGCATATCGAAGGCGAAGTAGAGCTGGCCGGGGCCGAAGGCGATCTCCTCTCCGATCGCCCCGTATTCGGTAAATCCGCTCACGCTGAAGCGGAGCTGGCCGGCAGGGGTAAGCGAGAACAGCCCGATGCCACCGAAGTCGGTCACCGCGTAGATGTTGCCGTCCGGCCCCACGTTGGGTCCGGCGATGAGGAGCTGGTTGGTCGCGCTGAACACCCACTTCCGGGTACCGTCCGGATTGAGCGCGAAGATGGCGCCGTCGTTGCCCGTCGTGCCCTGAGCCGGCACCATCCCCGCGGTGTAGATCGTCCCGTCGGTGCCCACCGACACCGGTCCGAATACCGGGCCGCCCACCCCCGTCTGGAAGACCCACCGCTGGGTGCCGTCGGGTGCAATGGCATACAGCTTTCCGCCGGTCAAGCTGACGTAGACCGTCCCGTCGGCGCCGACGCCCGGGCTGTGCAGGGAGTAGTCGCCATCGAGCTTGAAGCGCCACTTCAGGCGGCCCGGCGCCGGAGCGACCGCGGCCGCGGTGGCATCGGCGGTCAGCGGCGGCTGGCTGCTGGTCGGCTCATTGCTGCAGGCCCCGAGGCCGGCGGCAGCGACGAGAAGCGTGTATGACATCCTGGACATCGGACCCTCCCTGGTATGCGTCCCGGCTCTGAATCCAACTGGAATAGGCCCTGCGGAAGCGAGCGTCACGATCGATCGGATGGTCGCCAAAATTGGCATCGCCAGGGATGTTGATTCACTGAAGACCCGCTGAAGGATCAATCACTCGCGCCTGCCGCAGAACGGGACAGGTGGGAGTTGTGGCAACTCGGGTACCGCGAGCCATCGCGCCCCGGGGAACCCCCTCGTCGCGGACTCAACGGGCGATGAGACCAGCGGTTGGGGGAGTGAGGGGAATCGGGTCGGATGAAG
>JBGPJS010000519.1:0-3027 GCA_041485505.1 Gemmatimonadota bacterium
CGTGGGTTACGCGTCGTGTTCTTCTGGCGAATGGCAACCGCTGGGGCGATGCCGTCGATCAGGTCGACGTCGGGTTTCTCGATGCGCTCCAGGAACTGCCGGGCGTAAGCGGAGAGCGACTCGACGTAGCGGCGCTGTCCCTCGGCGTAGATGGTGTCGAAGGCGAGCGAAGACTTCCCGGAGCCCGACAGGCCGGTGATGACGGTCAGCTGATCGCGGGGGATCGAAACCGAGATGTTCTTGAGGTTGTGTTCCCGGGCGCCACGAACGACGAGGTATTCTTCCGCCATAAGCCCCGGAACGTATCCGGATGGAGGGCGAGGTTCAATGGGATGGGTTGGGCGATGGCTCCCTCGGGGAGGAGCCGTGGCCTCCGAGCGGTTCTAACTCAGGGGCACCACCTGAAACCCCGCGACCGCGAAGTGACGGTCCAGGGTCAGCGCTTCCGAGATGCCCCGTTCCTCCATGACCGTGAAGCTGACCGCGTCGGCGAGGGAGAAGTCCTGGTCACGGTAGCGCTGCAGCCATCGGTCCATGGCACGCTCCTCGAGCTCCGGTGTGCTGGTCTCGACTCGGTTCGGGGGCCGCCGAACGGTCCTGGCGAACGCCAGCGCCGGCTCAGGGCCGACCCGTTTGACCAGCAGGGCGTGGGTCTCGGCGATCACCAGATTGGTGGTGACGATCCGAACCCCGCGACGCACCCGGATTTCGAGGGTGGCGGCGAGGGCAGCATGACTGGGATGGCGGTGCAGGGCGAGCGGATACCACGCGCTCGCGTCCACGAACAGTTCAGCGGGCACGGCGCCTCGGTCGGCGCACCGGGCGCACCCGGGCCTCCTCCAGCTCGACGAAGTACCGGTCGTGCTCGACCGCGACGTCGTACTCGAGCGATGGCACCGTCTCCTTTTCCGCGATTCCGATAATCCGCAGGGCCGGGTGGCCGGCCGGATCGAGTACCTCCCGTTCCAAGGCCACCAGGGCGCGACGGAGAACCTCGGACTTGGAGGTCTCCAATCGATGGGTCAGCCGCTCGAGCAACTGACGGTCGGTCCGACCCAAGTAGACCTGGACGGGAGTGGCCTCCGCCACCCGGTTCTTTTTCATGATGGCACCTCATGACTGATGTTGTCTTGTCATGATAATGCGGTTCCGGCGGCGTCGCAAGCAGGCGGAGGCATCCCCTGGCGCGGCGATCACCCGGGTAGCGACCGGATCGGTCACGCTACGGCGCCCCCCATCCTGGTTTTAAGCTCGGTGAGCCAGTGGTGGATCACCCCAAGCGATGTCGCCCCTGGTTCGGCAGTGGCAACCCGACGACGGGGAACGGCGACCGAGCGGCCTTCGCGCCTCTGATCAAAACGCGCGCCCCGGCCGCGAGGGAGTCCTTTAGGAGAAACGGGGAACGGGGAACGGGGAACGGGGAACGGGGAACGGGGAACGGGACCGAGGGTCAACACCGGTACTTGCCTCCGCAAGACCTGCCTATACTTAGGGAAGCAGATCGGAGCCACGGAACCCACCCGTTCCCGGTTTCCTTCCCTGCGCTCAGGAAGTCCCGTTCCCCGTTCCCTGGAAAGACATGCGACGTGCCCGACGGAGCCGCGCCACCGGCCGCGAAAACACCATCGACGAGCTCTTCAGCACCAGCGGGCTCGAGGCCGATCCGGTCGCCAGGGAAGCGGACCGGAAATTCCCGCTCCGGCCCTTCGCGGCGGGGGTTCCCGGCGACGACCTGGTCGAAACCGAGGCCAAGTCCGACGAGCCCGAGACCGAACGCCTGCTGCGGCGCGCCGTCGAGGCCACCGCCCGCGGTCGGTCCGGTGAAGCGACCCAGCGCTATCGCGACATCTTGCGCCTCGACCCGACCCATCTCTCGGCGCGCCACAGTCTCTCTCTGCTCCTCGATGCGGAAGGGGACCATGACGGCGCCATCGAGGAGCTGACGATCGCGCTCCGGGCCAAGCCGGACGAGCCGGGATTGTTGGTGACCCGCGGAGCCCTCTACGGAAAACTCAAACGCTACCCCGAGGCGGAAGTCGACCTCCGCCGCGCCATCCGCCACCATCCCGGACATTCCGCGGCCCACTTCAATCTTGGCCTGGTGCTGTGGCGGAAGGGGCTGCCGGGAGACGCCGCGGCCAGTCTCCGGAAATCACTCGACCTCGATCCGACCAACGGCCAGGCCCACTACTACCTCGGCGAAGCGCTCAATCAGGCCGGCGACCTCCCCGGCGCCCGCGCGGCGCTGCAGCGCGCGGCCGAGCTCGATCCTGCCAACGCCAAGGCCTTCCAGCTGCTGGGCCGGATTCTCGATCGGTTGAACCTCCCCGAGGAAGCGCGGGAGATGTACCGTCGCGCGCGGGAGGCGCAGGCGCGGTGATCCGAGTGCTGGTGGATGACCTCGCCTTCCTGCCGGTGGATGCCGTCGTCCGGCCCGCCAACGACACGCTCGATCCGGTGACGCCGCTGGGCACGCGGCTCGACCAGCGGGCCGGCCCGTGGTTTCTGCAACAGCGGACGGTGCGAAGCCCGCTCGATGTCGGGGCGGCGGTGGTGACCGGTGCGGGAGCACTCGAAGCCCAGTTCGTCCTTCACGTCGTGATCCAGAGCGCCGAGGTATCGGTGGGACCGGACACGGTCCGCCGGGCGCTGGTGTCGGCCTGGCACCGGGCCACCGAGTGGGACCTCGCGACCGTCGCGACACCGCTGATCGGCACCGGCGCGGGCGGACTCACCGTGGAAGAGGCGGCGACGGTGCTGGCCGAGACCTACCGGCGGAGCGCCGCCGAGGGCGGCCGTCCGGCTGACTTGAGCATCGTGGTGGAGCGAGAGGGAGACCGCGCCCTGGTTCAGGCGATTGTGGCGCGGGAGAGCTTCTGAGCCGGCGTGCTCTGGCGATCGCCATCCTCGCCGCATGGGCCATCACCCTCGGCTGGTTGGTGAAGCGCGAGTACCTCCCCTCCGATGACGCCGGCCGGGCCGCCGCGGATTGGCCGGTCCCGCCCGGGGCCGCGTTCTACGCGGTGC
>JBGPJS010000520.1:0-3024 GCA_041485505.1 Gemmatimonadota bacterium
CAACCAGCGCGCCGCCACTGTAGAGCGCCAGCTCCGCGTCCTGCCGGGCGCCCAGATCGCGTAAGCCGTCCTTCATCAGGTCGCTCGGGCCCTGGAGCAGCCCTCCCGCGCTCAGCACCGCGTCCCGGAGCGCCTGGGTGATGAGCAGATCGCGGTCTTCCCGCGCGTCGGCGCGCAGCCGCGTGAAACTCCACCCCGTGAACCCGATGACGGGCAACACGATGAACCCCGCGAGGGTAACGGCGAGACGAGCCTGGAAGGAGCGGGTCACCCGTCGCCAGGAGATGCCGCGAGGCCGTTCGCCGGCGCCCAGCTCGACCAACAGCCAGAGCAGCCCGAGCAGTCCCACGTCGAACAGCACCACAAGCGCGCCGCGGATAAGGAGCGGCCCTGGTCCCCGCATATCGATCACGCCGTGCACGTGACGTACACCGCCAGGCAAGGAGAGCCTGCGCTCGCCGCGCAACACCCATCCGTCGCGGCGCCACCGAAGCCTGAGGCTGTCCACCCGGGTACCGGGCTCCGGAGGAGAGAGCGAAAGTGTGTAAAGCGGAGATTTTTCGGTGCCGGGCCGGAGCAGCAAGGCCAGGCGGTCAGGAACGATGAGGCTGGTGCGGGGCCCCAGCGCGATTGTGACCACGCTGTTCTGGCTGACCCGCTGCAGCAGAAGGTAGACGAGCCCCGGGACCCGATCGAGCTGCACGATCTGCCGCACCTGGCTCGAATCGAGATTTCGCACCATGGTCGCGACCAGCGAAGACGGCAGGTCGAGCGAATCCAGGAGCAGAGTGGTGAGGGGGATGCCGCCACGACTCCACACCCCGAGGCGGACGGGATAACCCTGCTGGGCCAGACGGGACGAGTCCCAAAGGGTGAAAAGCTCGGCGGGGGTCCTCGGAGGCGGGAGATCCTCCAGCGAATCGGCAAACCGTTCCAACAAAGGGATCACCAGTGGATCCTGAACTGGCCCCAGCCGGCCCACATCCCGTTGCGCCACCTGCATCCGGCCGTTGAGTTCCGCTCCCCAGGTCACCAGGGCGGCGGAGCTGCCGGCCACCACCGCGATCCCGGTGATGGTGGCCCAACGCCGGGCCGGCTGGGTCACCAGGAACAACGCGGGGGTCCACAGAAACGTGTACCAGTCGGGCCAGCCCAGGCGGGTGTTCCAGACGAAGAGTCCGACGACAGCAGCCGAGAGCGCGATGACAACGCCGAGCCAGATGCGCCAGGACGGTCCCACCTGGCCCTCGCCACGGAATAACGCGGCAGCGATGATGATGAGCGCCGCGGCTGAAACCACCATCGTCACCTGCCAGGTGAGCCACAGTGCGAGCGAGACCCCCTCGGCAGAGGGGGTGATCCCGCGACCCAGCTCGCTGATCAGGTAGGGGGCCCCAACCAGAAGGAACCCACCGAGGCCGACGGTCCAGCCGTTGCGTCGGAACCGACGCCGCCAGAATCCAATCCCCGCAATCGTCGCAATGGTCCCCGTGAGGATCAGGATACCGGCGGAGGAAGAGAGCGGGCCCAGAAACGGTCGGAAGAAGGTGGCCGGAGAGAAAATGCTTCTGAAGCCGAGGGCGGTGCCGACCGGGGCCCGCACGAAAAGCCACAACACGGCAAGGAGCAGGGTCGAGTGCACGGCTCCGCCCTCGGTGACAATCCACCCGACCATCAGGGTGAACAGGAGAATCCAGGCGACCACCGCACTTCCCCGTTGGACCGCCAACTCCTTGGCGCGGCCCTGCTCGGGAGGAACCGGTCGCACGCTGAACAACAGCCGGGGGCCGGAGTCCGTCGGCCATTGATAGTCGAAGACATCCGGGCTGTGGGGAGCGGAACCGGCCGGGTACACCGCGAGGTCGACGCCGGTTTTCCGCCGGAAGAGTTCGCTGATACTCCGGTCGCGGTCGGGCACCAGCGGGCGGGCCCAGATCAGCACGCTGGCGACGACCAAACGACCGTCCGCCGTATGGCGGCGAGTTTCCAGCACGATGTAGTAGTCGCTGGTCCGCGCCGCGATCGAATCGCCGGAGGGGAGCACCTTGAGGCGGTGCCGCCCAGCCCAGGCCCAGGGTACCCCGGTGCTGTCGATGATGGCAACACCCAGCTCCGGGCCCTGATCCGGCACTGCGGCCGCCAGCAGCTCGAAGGCCCTGGGCTGAGGCGTCGCCGCGGCCCCCACCGCAGCCTCGGCGAGCGATTCCGCCTGGCGGAGCACCGAGTGGAGCTCCCCCTCCAGGCTCCGTGACGCGTCGGCCACCAACGATTCTCGCTCTTGCGGCCACGCCCGCTCGATGACCTTCAATCGGTGTTGCGCTCCCGTCATCGTGATCGCCAGCGAGAGAAGCCCGATCACGAGCACCATAGGCCAGCGCCCTCTCTCCGGAGAACCGGCGCGGAGCAGCCACAGCGCTATGGGAAGAATCGCCCAGGTCAGATAGACCCAGGCGGGCGCGAGCGTGCGGAGCCACTCAGCACTCGCGGCCACCGAGGCGATCAGGAGGACCGGCCACCCACGGAAGCGATACATGTGTGGCTGAACTTATCGAATCCCGAGGGCGGTGGCCAAATCCGTACGAAACTGGGACGCCCCGGTGGCTTCGAACCCGGCACCGACAACGGGGGAATCATGTAGATTGGTTCCTCATGAAGGCCCTCATCCTCGCCTCGATCTGGTGCGGCGTTTGCCTGGCCGCCGCTGGTCCCCTCCGTTCTCAAGTGACCGACCAGGGCGTACTGGTGATCCGACAAGGCGGCCGTGAAATCGGACGGGAGGAGTTTCGAGTCACTCCGGGCCGGCCTGGACGCAGCGGCGGCGACAGCATTACCGCGACGGCGCGCTATCCCGCCTCACATCCCGCGGTGGAACTCCACGTGGCGTTTGAGCGGAGCCGACAGGAGACCTTTGGCTTCCAGCTGGAGCGTCGGGCACCCGAAGGGGCCCAGCAACTCTATGCGGCCGGCACCAAGACTCGGATGACCGTACGGACGGTTGGCCTCGGCACCGAGGCCGCGAAGGAG
>JBGPJS010000521.1:0-3014 GCA_041485505.1 Gemmatimonadota bacterium
CCCCAGAACTGCCGGTTGAACGGCGGGGCGTCCATGCGGGAGTCGATGCGGCGTTTGAGATCCTTTTGGGCGTAGGCGGGAAGGACGGGAAAGGCGGGAAGGCAAGCCACAACGGCCACCTTGAGCCATCTCCTGAACACCTTTCCACCCTTCCCGTCCTTCCCGCCCTTCCCGCTAATCATACGCCACCCTCGGATCCACCCGGGCATAGAGCACGTCCGTCAGAAGGTTAACCAGCACGAACACCAGGCTGAGAAACAGGATACTGCCCTGGACCGCGGGAAGGTCCCGCTTGTCGATGGCGGTGAGCACGTAACGTCCCACGCCGGGCCAGCTGAAGATCGTCTCCGTGAGAATCGAGCCGGTCAGATAGCTCCCAAAATCGAGTCCCAGGACGGTGAGGACCGGCAGCATCGCGTTCGCGAGTCCCCGGGAGAGGACGACGCGCGCTTCGCCAAGGCCCTGGGCGCGGGCGCTTCGGATGAAATCGCTCCGGAGAATTTCCTGCATGGCGCTCCGGGTCATCCGGGCGATGAACGCGATTGACCGCATGCCCAGCGTGACGGCCGGGAGGACCAGGGCGAGCCAGCCGGTCGATCCTGAGGGTGGGAACCAGCGGAGGTGGACCGCGAACAGGAGAATCAGCAGCAGCCCCACCCAGTACACCGGGAACGAGACGCCGAGATACGCGCCCAGCGTCGCGACCCGGTCCGGCCAGGAGCCGGGCCGCCAGGCGCCGTAGACGCCGACCAGGATTCCCGTCACGGTGGCGAAGAGCATCGCGGCCGAGGCGAGTCGGAGAGTGGCGGGGAAACGCTCCAGCAGGTCGCTCATGATTGGGCGACCGGTGATGTAGGAGTTGCCGAGATCGCCGCGGAGCACGCCCGAGGTGTAGTGGAAGAACTGACTGGAGAGCGGGTCGTCCAGGTGGAGCTGGGCGCGGAGCTGAGCGATGGTCGCCGAGTCGGCGCGTTCGCCGACCATGGCTTGGACCGGATCCCCCGGGGCGACGTACAACAGGAGGAACGCGACCACCAGCACCCCGAGCAGGGTCGGAACCAGAAGGGCCAACCTCAGCAAGAGGAAGCGGATCACCGGATCCGCCGGGCATCGCGCCAACGCTGGCCGTTGAAAATCGCCGGAATTTCCCACCCAACGAACTCCGGGCGGAGGGCCCAGAGATCCGCCGGAAACCAGCAGAAGATCCACGGCGCCAGATCGAAGACCCGGGTGTCGATCTCCCGGTAGAGCCGCTCCTTCTCGCCCGGATTGCCGGTGGTACGTGCCCGCAGGATCATTCCGTCGAGGACGGAGTCGCTCAGAAACGCCAGATTGCCGCCGGGGCCCTTGTTACCCGAATAGAACAACGGATAGGTGAAGTTCTCGGCATCGGGATAGTCGCCGTACCAGTCAGTGATGAACAGATCGGTTTCGCCTTTGCGAGCGGCGGCGCGGGCGCTGGAGGCGTCCCGTTCGACGATGTCCACCTTCACGCCGACGGCGGCGAGGTCCTGTTGCATGGCCTGGGCAATGCGGGCGTACTCCGGTCGCTGAGTCCGCCAGAGTTGGAGCGAGAGTCCTTGGGCATAGCCGGCGTCCGCCAGGAGGCGTCGGGCCAGGGGAGGATCGTAGCTGTACCGCGGACGGGACGAGTCGTACCCCCCGATGCCCGGCGGGATGGCTCCGGCGGCGAGGATGCCGCGCCCGCCCGAGAGGTTGGCCAGAATGGTCGGGGCATCCACCGCGTGGTTGAGTGCCTGGCGCACCCGGGCGTCCTTAAGGGGACCCCGCGTGGTGTTGATGGCCACGTAGAAATCGCGGAGGGCGCCGCGGCGTTGCAGCTCGGTCGGCCGATTTTCTTCCCATAGCCGGCTCTCGCCGAAGGGGATCTCCACGACCGTGAGGCGACCCGATTCATACTCGGCGGCCTGGGTCAGGGCCTCCGGAATGATCCGAATCCTCAGAGTGTCGGACCGGGGCGCGCCACCCCAGTACCGGGCGTTCTTGGCCAGCGTGATGGCGTCGTCGTGAGACCAGGAAACGAAGCGCCAGGGGCCGCTTCCCACCGGATGCTGATCGAAGCCCGGTGGCGTCGGGGTAGGCACGATCGCGGTAACCGGCATGGCCAGGAGCTTGGGGAAGATATTCAGTGGGGCGTCGAGGGTCAGCAGTATCGTCGAATCGTCGGGAACGGTGATCGCCACGCGAGCGGTGGTATCACCTGCGGCGTGCGCCCGCGCGCCCGCGATCGGAAAGAGCGGCCAGGCCCGGCCCCCTTTGAGCGTGGGGTCAAGCGCGCGAAGATAACTCTCCCGAACGTCTCGCGCCGTCACCGGGCGGCCGTCGTGGAAGGTGGCATCGCGCCGGAGGTGGAACACGTAGTGCAAGCCTCCGGCATCCGCTTGCCAGGCGCGTGCCAGCCCTGGCCCCAACTCGCCCTTGGCATCGAACTGCGTGAGGTTGTCGTAGATCATCGCGACCACCTCGCCCGTCGGCACATCGGTCGAGAGGGCGGGGTCGAGAGAGCGCGGCTCGGAGTAGAAGTAGTAGTTAAGGGTGGCGGGGTCGCCTGGACTGCTGCAGGCGGAAAGGACGGAGAGGACGGAGAGGACGGAGAGGGCGGAGAAGACGGAGAGGAGACTGTCGTCGCGAATGGCTGTGCTGTGGTTCTGGGGCCGGGAGAGTCCTCCTGTCCGCTTCATCCACTCCATCCTCTCGCCTTCTCCGACATTGACTCAACCCCGTAACGTGGCGAAACTTAAGCACTTGGACGATGTCGTCAATCAGGTGACCGCGGGTTCCCTGGACGCGGCGCTCCTGCCTCTCACTCGCTTTCCGGGCCGACCGACGCACGCTCTGGCGCGCCTCCTCCCTGTGCTGGTTCTTGGTGCTGCCGGGGCTCTGCCCTTGGTGGGGCAGGACAGCGCGCGGGTGGTGCGCGGCCTCAGCTTCCAGGGCAACCGGTCCATCGAGGCCGAGGTGTTGAGCGCCTCCATCGGTACCACCAACTCGAG
>JBGPJS010000522.1:0-2982 GCA_041485505.1 Gemmatimonadota bacterium
ATACAGGGTCCGTAGCCGTCAGCCGTCGACCCCGCTACCTGCTACCTGCCACCTGCTACCTCAAAAGAGACCCTCAATCGTTCCATCCGGGTGCACTCGAATCGCCTCGGCGGATGGGGTCTTACTGAGGCCCGGCATGGTCATGATCTCGCCCGCGAGGGCCACCACAAAGCCGGCGCCCGCCGAGGGATATGCGTCCCGCACGTTGATCTTGTACCCTCTGGGCCGGCCGAGCTTGGTGGCATCGTCGCTGAGGGAGTACTGGGTCTTGGCCATGCAGACCGGGGTTTGGCCCAGCCCCATCTCCTCGCACTGAGCGATCGCCTTGTCGGCGGTGGGGGAGAAGGTGACCCCATCGGCTCCGTAGATTTCGGTCGCAATGACCTCGATCTTCTTCTTGATCGGCAAGGCGGTGTCGTAGAGCGGCTTGAAGGCTCCCTTCTTCTCGTCCAGCGTGGCTAGTACCTCGCGTCCCAGCGCCTCACCCCCGGCGCCGCCGGTGGCCCACACGTCGCTCAAGGCGGCCCGGGCGCCCCACCCCTTCGCGGCCGAGAGCACGGCGTCTTGCTCGTCCTTGGTATCCGAGAGAAACCGATTGAGCGCCACGATGACCGGCACCCCGAACTTCTGCACGTTGGTGACGTGGGCCTCGAGATTCACCATCCCGCGCCTGAGCGCGTCGACATCGGGCTTGCCCAGGTTTTCCTTCTTGACGCCGCCGTGCATCTTGAGCGCCCGGATCGTGGCCACGATCACCGCCGCTTCGGGATTGAGCCCGCCGAACCGGCACTTGATGTCGAAGAATTTTTCCGCGCCCAGATCGGCGCCGAAGCCGGCCTCGGTCAGGACGATGTCACCCAGCGCGAGGCCGAGCTTGGTGGCCGCGATCGAGTTGCAACCGTGTGCGATGTTGCCGAAGGGCCCCCCATGCACCAGGGCCGGCCCTCCCTCCAGGGTTTGCACCAGGTTGGGGAGAATGGCGTCCTTGAGCAACAGGGTCATCGCCCCGGACGCCTTGAGATCACCGGCCGTGATCGGTTTCCGCTCCCGGGTGGTCCCCACGATGACGCGGGCCAGGCGGCGCTCCAGGTCCTGCAGATCGGCGGCAAGACAGAGGATCGCCATGATTTCACTGCCGGGCACGATGACGAACCGCTCCTCGCGGGAGGGACCGCCGTTGAGCCCACCGAGGCCGATCACGATCTGCCGGAGCGCACGGTCATTCATGTCGATGGTCCGGGGCCAGGTGATCCGCCGGGAATCGATGCCCAGGGCGTTGCCGTGGTGGATATGGTTGTCCAGCATGGCGGAGAGCAGGTTGTGCGCCGAGGTGATGGCGTGGAAATCCCCGGTGAAGTGCAGGTTGATCTCATCCATGGGCACCACCTGGGAGTAGCCCCCACCGGCGGCTCCACCCTTGATGCCGAAGACCGGTCCTAGTGATGGCTCCCGGATCGCCAGAATGACTTTCTTGCCGAGCCGCCGGAGGGCCTGCGCCAGGCCGACAGTGACGGTCGACTTCCCTTCCCCCGCCGGAGTCGGGTTGATTCCGGTGACGAGCACCAGCCGCCCTGTCGGCCGGCGCTTCGCGATCGCCTCGGTGCTGATCTTGGCCTTGTAGCGCCCGTAGGGGAGGATCTCATCGGGGCCCAGCCCCACCTCGGCCGCGACCTCGGCGATCGGGCGCAGCTTGGCGGCCTGCGCGATGGCGATGTCGGAGGGGACCGTCGTCAAGGGCGACTCCTTTGGAGACAAGGTGAGCAGTGAGCGGTAAGCGGGAGGAGTGGGGGCCCGCTTACCGCTTACCGTTTCAGTCGGGGCCCAAACACTCGCACCGCATTCTCTCCCGTCGCGGCGATCACTTCCTCCACCGCTAACCCCCGTACCACCGCGAGCCGCTCGGCCACCAGCCGCACCAAGGCCGGCTCGTTCCGCTTCCCACGGTGAGGAACGGGCGCAAGATAAGGCGCATCGGTTTCGATCAGGAGGCGGTCCAGTGGGGTATCCCTGATCGCCGGGTCGAGCCGCCAGTTCTTGAAGGTGATCATCCCGCTGAAGGACACATAGTGGCCCAGATCGAGCCCCGCGCGCAAGAGGCCGGGGCCGCTGGAAAACGAGTGCAGAATCGCCGTCACCCCGGCATGGCTCTTCAGCAGGGCGGCGACGTCGTCATCGGCCTCGCGGGCGTGGATCACCGCGGGCTTCCCCGCTTCCCGGGCAATCGCCAGCTGCCGATCGAAGACCACCCGCTGGGCCTCGCGGGGCGAATGGTCGTAGTGGTAATCGAGTCCCATCTCACCTGCGGCAACCAGGCGGGGGTCATTCAGGGTTTCAATCACCCAGCGCTCCGCCTCGGGGCTCCACCCCGCGGCATCGTGGGGATGGACTCCGGCCGTGACCGAGATTCGGGGCTCTTCCCGCGCCAACTCCAGGGCACCTTCCGCGGCAGCCCGCGACTCTCCGATTGCCACGACATGGGTGAGCCCCGCCTCCCAGGCTCTGGACAGCACCGCGCCGACGTCGTCCCTGAAGGCGGCGTCGGCGAGGTGGCAGTGGGTGTCGATCAGCATTTGGGGCCGTTAGTCGTTAGCCGCCAGCAATCGCCGGTTAGCATCAAGCCCCGCTAACGGCCAATGGCTAACGGCCAACCGCCCCCTACCCGACCGGTTGCATCTTCTTCCCGCTCCCCGTCCCCGCGGCCGGCGTCACGTTCTTGGCTCCCCGTACCTCCGCCCCCGGCCAGCGCTTCTCGATGGCCATCAGCACGGGCGAGGCGATGTAGATGGAGGAGAAGGTGCCGGTGAAGACGCCGAAGAACATCACGATCGCGAACGGCCGGATGACCTCCCCGCCGAAGATGGCCAGCGCAAGCAGGGTGGCGAGCGAGGTCCCGTGGGTCAGCACGCTCCGCGGCAGGGTCTCGTTGATCGACCGGTTGAGAATGTCCGCGAAGTGGTCCCGCTTGTACTTGTGCAGGTTCTC
>JBGPJS010000523.1:0-2978 GCA_041485505.1 Gemmatimonadota bacterium
CATTCCGGCTTTGAAAAGCTCGGCGAGTACCGCTTCTACAATCAGATCATCCCGCTCACCGACCGGACCGACTACCTGTCGCCGATGGCCAACAACATTGCCTTCGCCCTGGCGGTCGAAGCGTTGATGGGAGTGGAGATCACCGAGCGCTGCCGGGTACTCCGGGTGATCGCCTGCGAGATGAGCCGGATCATCTCTCACCTCGTCTGGCTCGGCACCACGGGCATCGATCTCGGCGCCTTCACGCCGTTTCTCTGGTGCTTCCAGCAGCGGGAGCGGATCTATGACCTGCAGGAGGCGTGGACCGGTGCCCGGCTGACCACGAGTCTGACCCGGGTCGGCGGCATGATGGCGGACATTCCGGAAGGCTGGGAGACCGGCCTGCGAGAATTCTGCGCCAGCTTCCGCCAGACCCTGACCGAAGTGGACACCATGTTCACCCGGAACGCCATCTGGTGCGGCCGTACCCAGGGCGTCGGGGTGATGAGCGCGGAAGACGCCATCAACTATTCGCTTTCGGGCCCGATGCTCCGGGCCAGCGGGGTGGCGTTCGACGTCCGAAAGGATCGCCCCTACCTCGACTACGAGAGCTACGATTTCGACGTACCGGTGGGCGAGCACGGCGACATCTACGACCGCTACCGGGTCCGGCTGGAGGAGATGTGGCAATCCACCAGCATCCTGGAGCAGGCGGTGAACCGGCTCAAACCCGGCCCCATCAACGTGTCGGACCCGCGAGTGATCCTGCCCCCGAAGTCGCGCGCCATGAGCGACATGGAGGCGATGATCTTCCACTTCAAGCAGGTCATGGAGGGCGTCAAGGCGCCGGTGGGCGAGGCCTATCTGAGCATCGAAAACCCCAAAGGCGAGCTGGGGTACTACTTCGTCTCGGACGGTACCGCCAAGCCGGTGCGGTGGCGGATCCGTCCCCCGTCGTTCATCAACCTGGCCTGTCTCCCCAAGCTCTGCGAAGGGGTGTTGCTGTCCGACGTCATCGCGATCAACGCCAGCGTGGATATTGTCATGGGGGAAATTGATCGGTGAGTTCGCACAAGGCGGTAGAGGCGGGAACGGCGGGAGCGGCGGTAGGGACGCACCCTGCGCCGGCCTACGCACCGGTCTTTGTCGGCGCCGGCAAGACCAAGCTCGAAGCGCTGTTCGCGAAGTATCCCACCAAACAAGCCTGTCTGCTTCCAGCCCTCTGGATGGTGCAGGAGGCCCGCGGTTGGGTTTCGGAGGAGGGGATCCACGAGACGGCGCAGGTCCTGGGCCTCACCCCCGCGTACGTGAAGGGGGTGGTGACGTTCTACACCATGTATCACACCCACCCGGTGGGGCGCCATTTCATTCAGGTCTGTACCACATCGCCCTGCAATATCTGCGGCGCCGAGGACGTGGTGAAAGCCCTCCTCCAGAACACCGGCTGCGGCGAGCTGGGTGCCACCAGTCCTGACGGCCGGTTCACCGTCACTGAGGTCGAGTGCCTCGGAGCCTGCGGTTTTCCGACGCCGATCCTCATCAACGATGACTTCATCGAGAACGTAACGCCCGAGCGGGTGCCGGGACTCCTGCAGGGGTACAAGTAATGGGCTATCCGCACCCGAGTCACCCCAAGGAGACCCCGGTCCTCTCCAAGTATTTCGGAGACATCGGCGCCCGTACCTACGATGGCTGGGTCAAGCGCGGTGGCTACGAGGGACTCAAGAAGGCCCTGGGCATGACCCGGGACCAGGTCGTCGAGGAGATCAAGAATTCGGGGCTTCGGGGCCGCGGGGGCGCCGGTTTTCCGACCGGCCTCAAGTGGTCGTTCATGCCGAAGGAGGTCACCCGACCGCACTACCTCGTCTGCAACGCCGACGAGTCGGAGCCGGGCACCTTCAAGGACCGGGAGATCATGCGCTGGACGCCGCACGCCCTGATCGAGGGCTGTGCGCTCGCGTCCTACGCCATCGGTGCCGAGCGGTGCTACATCTACATCCGCGGCGAGTTCACCGAGCCGTGGAAAATCGTGACCCGGGCGGTCGAGGAGGCTGCCGCCGCCGGGGCGTTGGGCGAGAACGTCTTCGGGAGCGGAAAGCGGATCGAGATGGTCCTGCACCGGGGGGCGGGCGCCTACATCTGCGGGGAAGAGACCGCGATGATGAACTCCATCGAAGGCAAGCGGGGCAACCCCCGCATCAAGCCGCCGTTTCCCGCCGCGGCCGGGCTCTTCGGCATGCCCACCACCATCAACAACGTGGAGACCCTGGTCGCCACACCCCACATCATCGTGAAGGGCGCGGCCTGGTACAAGGGGCTTTGTCTGGGGAATCCCAAGAGCACCGGTACCAAGCTGATCTCGGTCTGTGGCCACGTGCAGCGTCCCGGGAACTACGAGATCACCATGGGGACCCCCATGAAGGATCTCATCTTCGACATGTGCGGCGGGATGCGTCCAGGCCGGACCTTCAAGGCGGTCATCCCGGGCGGCTCGTCGGTGCCGATCATGAACGCCGAGGACGTCGAGCATTGTGTCATGGATTACGAGGGGATCGTTGCGGCCGGCTCGATGCTGGGTTCCGGCGGCATGATCGTCATGGACGACACCACCGACATCGTGTACCAGGTGATGCGGCTGGCCCGGTTCTATGCCCACGAATCCTGCGCCCAGTGCACCCAGTGCCGGGAAGGGACCGCCTGGACCACCAAGATCCTGGAGCGGATCCTCGCGGGGCAGGGAAAGCCGGCGGACCTCCAGCTCCTCCTCGACCTGGCCGACCAGATGACCGGCAAGACCATCTGCGTCCTCAGCGACTCGTGCGCCGCACCGGTGGTGAGTGGCATCCAGAAGTTCCGGGGAGAATTCGACGCGTACTTGAGCCGGACGCGGCAGCCGGTGATGGTATGAGGCAAGGGAACGGGGAACCGGGAACGGGGAACCGGGCCGACCGGCGAGATCTGGGGACGGGAAGGGCCCGTTCCCTTTTCCCTGTTCCCCG
>JBGPJS010000524.1:0-2975 GCA_041485505.1 Gemmatimonadota bacterium
CCATGTGGCGGATGCTGCAGTCACCGGAGCCACGGGACTACGTTATTGGGACCGGCAGAGCGCATTCGGTGCAGGACCTGGTCGAGACCGCGTTCGAGCACGCCGGGCTCGACTGGCGACAGCACGTGGTGGTGGACCCGAAGTTTATCCGCCCCGCCGAGGTGGATGTTCTCCTCGCCAAACCCGAGCGGGCGCGCGCCGAGCTGGGATGGACCCCGACCGTGGACTTCCGCGGGCTGGTCAAGATGATGGTGGATGCTGACCTCGCTCGATTGGGCGGCCGCCGGTGAGAGTTCTGGTCACCGGCGCCGATGGTTTCGTCGGGGCCTGGCTGGTCCGCCGGCTGCTCCAAGCCGGCCATCAGGTGCACGGTGCGATGCGGGCGGGCTCTTTCCCACCGGCGATATTGACGGCGGAGGAGCGGCAATCGGTCCGCTGGCTCTCCTTCGACCTGGCCGACGCTAGCTCGATGAACCTGCTGGCCGACGACCGCCCTGAGGCCCTGGTCCACCTGGCGGCACTCGCGTCGGGCTCCGAGGCCCGGCGAGACCCGGGGCTCGCCTGGAACCTGAACGCCGCCGGATCGGCCCGTCTGCTCGAGGCGATGGGGCGGGCTCGCCAGGCCGGTACCGCCGATCCGCAGATCCTGCTGGTATCCACCGGGGAGGTGTACGGGGAGGCGGGTCCCTCACTGCGCCTGGAGACCGATCTGCTCAATCCCTGCTCCCCGTACGCCGCAAGCAAGGTGGGTGCCGAGGTCGCGGCCCGGGAGGTGGGAAAGCGCACGGGGCTCCGAGTCGTCGTCGCCCGTCCCTTTGCCCATACCGGGCCGGGGCAGACCGACCAATACGTCGCGCCGGCCTTCGTCGCGCGCCTTCGCGCGGCCCGACGAGCGGGGGCGCCGGTGGTGAAGACCGGCAATCTCGAACCGGTGCGGGACTTCCTCGACGTGCGAGACGTAGTCGAGGCGTATCTGGCACTGCTCACCCGGGGGGCGCCGGGTGAGGCGTACAACATCGCGAGCGGGCAAGGGATCACTTTGACCGAGCTTTTTCACCGACTGGCCGCCGCCGTCGGGGTGCGCGCGATCCCCGAGGTGGATGCCTCGCTCGCCCGCGGATCCGATCTTCGCCACCTCGTTGGGGATGCCGCCAAACTGCGCGGGGCGACCGGATGGTTCCCCCGCATCACCCTCGAGCAGACTCTCCGGGACCTCGTGGATGCCCAAACGGACTGATCTCAAGACCATTCTCCTGATTGGCTCCGGGCCGATCGTCATCGGTCAGGGGGCGGAGTTCGACTACTCCGGCACCCAGGCGGCGCGGGCCCTCAAGGAGGAAGGGTATCGTGTCGTCCTGGTGAACTCCAACCCGGCCACGATCATGACCGATCCGGAGATGGCCGACCGGACCTACATCGAACCGGTGACGCCCGAGTGGGTAGCCAAGGTGATCGAGCGGGAGCGCCCGGACGCGTTGCTCCCCACCATGGGGGGACAGACCGGTCTCAACGTCGCCATGGCGCTCCACCAGGACGGAACCCTGGCCAAGTTCGGCGTCGAGCTGATCGGGGCGAACGAGCGGGCCATTCGCATCGCGGAGGACCGGGAGGAATTTTCCCAGGCGATGCAGCGGATCGGACTGGCGACCCCCCAGGGTCGCACCGTGAAGAGCTGGGCGGAGGCGCTGGACGCGGTGGTCGAGACCGCTTACCCCGCGATTGTCCGCCCCTCGTTTACCCTGGGGGGTACTGGCGGGGGTATCGCCTACAATCGGGAGGAATTCGAGGATCGGATTCGACGGGGATTGGACCTCTCACCCGTGGGGTCGGTGCTGGTGGAGCGCAGCGTCATCGGGTGGAAGGAATTCGAGCTCGAGGTGATGCGGGACGGCGCCGACAACGTGGTGATCGTCTGCTCCATCGAGAATCTGGACCCCATGGGGGTGCACACCGGGGATTCGATCACGGTGGCCCCCGCCATGACCCTGACCGATCGCGAGTACCAGCGGATGCGGGACGCGGCCATCCGGATCATCCGCGAAGTGGGCGTCGCGGCGGGGGGCTGCAATATCCAGTTCGCCGTCAATCCGACCGATGGCGAGCAACTCGTCATCGAAATGAATCCCCGGGTCTCCCGCTCCTCGGCGCTGGCCTCCAAGGCCACCGGGTTTCCCATCGCCCGGATCGGGGCCAAGCTGGCGGTAGGCTACACTCTCGACGAGTTGCCCAACGACATCACCAAGACCACGCCGGCCTCCTTCGAGCCGGTGCTGGACTACGTAGTCGTGAAGGTGCCCCGCTTCGCGTTCGAAAAATTTCCCTCGGCCGATCCCCGGCTTACCACCCAGATGAAGTCGGTCGGTGAGGCCATGGCGATCGGACGCACCTTCAAGGAAGCCTTCCAGAAAGGTCTCCGTGCGTTGGAAGCGGACCGGTCGGGTTGGACCCTCGGGGCCACCCTCTCTGACGACCGCCTGGCGGATGCCGACCCGGAGACCCTCCGCGCGGCGCTCCGGACCCCGACGCCGGAGCGGATCTTCCAGGTCAAGCGCGCCTTCCAGGCGGGGATCGCGCTGGAGGAAATCGCCGAGCGGACCCGGATCGATCCCTGGTTCCTGGACCAGATGGAGGAGCTCATCGAAGCCGAGGGTGAGTGGACTTCCCGGCGTCCAACCGGAGAGGAGGCAGAGCGGGACCTCCTCAGACGGATGAAACGGATGGGCTTCTCGGACCGGCAGCTGGCTGATTTGCGGGGAGTCACCGAGCCGGAGGTCCGCGAGTCGCGTCATCGGCTGGGTCTCCGCCCTTGTTTCAAGATGGTGGATACCTGTGCCGGCGAGTTTCCCTCCTCGACTCCGTACCTCTACTCCGCCTACGACGAAGAGAACGAAGCGCCCAGGACCGACCGGAAGACGGTGATCATCCTGGGAAGCGGCCCCAACCGGATCGGCCAGGGGGTCGAGTTCGACTACTGC
>JBGPJS010000525.1:0-2972 GCA_041485505.1 Gemmatimonadota bacterium
CCATCACCGACGCCTGAACCGCACGCCTCAGCCTGGAACAAAACCCGCCCATCCTCCGTCATGTCGACACTCAGATTCATTCAGAGATCGTCGTCAGGATCGGAGGAATCATGCTCTGCGACACCTGCCACCAGCGCCCTGCCTTGACCCGGAACGGCGAGCCGGCGCGCCTGGTCCTCTTCGGACGCATCGAAGGCTATTTCTGCGCCCAATGCGCCCTCGAGCACCAGATCCCCTTCAACGCGGAGCTTCGCCGCAGCATCGCCGAGCGAGCACCCGATGTCACCGAAGAGGACTTGGCCGCGGTACCCGACCAGATGCTCAAATTCACGATGTGCTTTCCGCTCCCCACCACGCCGGGCGCCGGGGAGGCCTAGGGAAACTTCGCTCGCGGCGCGGATCACCCTTCTGTCATTGCGAGGGCCCCGGCGTGAGCCGGGCCCGAAGCAATCTGTGGCCGCCCAGCCGATAAGACCGGCAAAGATTGCTTCGAGCCCGGCGCGGGGCGCCGGGGCTCTCGCAATGACAGAAGAGGTCTAGTCGTCCCGGACGCACCTCGCGATGAGCGCTCCCATCGCCCTCGTTCCCACCACTGTTTCTCCAGGTAGGGCGATATCCCGGGTCCTCGCCCCACTCGCCAGCGCGGCGGCGATCGCCCGGTCGATCGCCGCCGCCGCTTCCGGTCGCTTGAGCCCATGGCGGAGCAGCATCGCGGCCGAGGCGATGGCCCCGATGGGATTGGCGATGTCCTTCCCGGCAATCGTCGGCGCCGATCCGTGGATCGGCTCGAAGAGACCGGGGCCCGGCCCCAAGGAGGCGGACGGCAGCAGACCGAGGGAGCCCGAGAGTACGGCGGCCTCATCGCTCAGAATGTCGCCAAACATGTTTTCGGTGAGTAACACGTCGATGGAGGCCGGGTCAGCCACCAGGCGCATGGCCGCGTAGTCGACGTAGATATGCTCGACCTCAACATCGGGATATTCCGGTGCGAGCCGTGACACCACTTCGCGCCAGAGCTGCGAGGTCTCCAGCACATTGGCCTTGTCCACCGAGAGCAGGCGTTTGCGCCTTTCCCGGGCCGCGCCGAACCCGATCCGCGCCACCCGTTCGATCTCCCCGGCAGTGTACCGCAGCGTATTGAAGGCCACCCCGCTCGCGTTCCCTCGCGGCTCTCCGTAGTAGAGCCCGCCGGTGAGCTCTCGCACGATTAGCAGGTCCACCCCCTGCAACCGCTCCGCCTTGAGGGGGGAAAGCGCCACGAGCTGGCTCTGGAGCGACACCGGTCGGAGATTGGCGTAGACGCCGAGCAGGGCCCGGAGCCCCAGCAGGCCGGTCTCGGGGCGGAGGTGACGGGGAGCGTTGTCGAAGGCCGGCGAGCCGACGGCGCCAAGCAGGACGGCATCGGCCCGGACCACCGCGACCCGGGTTGGTTCAGGAAGCGGGTCCCCGGCGACCTCGACCGCCGCCGCACCGATCGGATAGTGGCGGAGGGATAGGCCGAACCCGAACCGCTGCGCACTGGCTGTCAGGACCCGCTCCGCTTCGGCGGTGACCTCGGGTCCGATGCCGTCGCCGGCGAGGACCGCGATGTCGTAGGCGGTCACACCGTCCGGCCCGCCAGCAACCCCGCGCGTCGGCGCTCGAAGGCCGCGATCCGGGGCTCTTCGAGGAGCGTGAGCCCGATCTCATCGAGACCCCGCAGCAGCATGGTGCGGCGGTAGGGATCCATCGTGAAGTCGGCGGTGAAGCCCTGGCCGTCGCTGACCCGGAGCGTGTCGAGATCCACCGTCAGGATCAACTCCTCCGTCGCCGCCGCGTACCGGCGGAATAGCTCCGCCATCTCAGTCGCGACCAGCCGTACCGGTAGCAGTCCGTTCTGACAACAGTTCGCGAAGAAGATATCCGCGAACGAGGTGCTGAGGATGGCCCGGAATCCATAGTCGGCGAGGGCCCAGGGAGCGTGCTCCCGGGAAGAACCACAACCGAAATTGGGACCGGCCAGCAGAATGCTGGCACCGGCGGCCCTGGGATGATTGAGTTCGAACTCTGGGTTGGGCCCGCCATCCGGAAGCAGCCGCCAGTCGAAGAAGAGGGCCGGCCCGAACCCGGTGCGCTCCACCCGCTTGAGAAACTGCTTGGGAATGATCTGATCGGTATCGATATTCGGCCGATTCAACGCCACCGCACGACCGGTGTGGGTAGTAAACGGTTTCATGTGGCACTCGACCCGGTTCCGAGTTCCGAGTACCGAGTTCCCGGCGCCTCGGAACTCGGAACTGGGAACCGGGAACTCATCTTTCGCACGTCGGTGAGACACCCCGCGATCGCCGCTGCGGCCGCCATCGCGGGACTCATGAGATGAGTGCGCCCTCCCCGCCCTTGCCGCCCCTCGAAGTTGCGGTTGGAAGTGGAGGCACAGCGTTCACCCGGCTGCAAAACGTCGGGGTTCATGCCGAGGCACATCGAACAGCCCGCGTTGCGCCATTCGAAGCCCGCGTCCCGGAAAATTCGGTCGAGACCTTCCCGTTCGGCCTCCGCCTTGATCCGCATCGAACCGGGCACCACCATCGCGCGGACGCTGGCGGCCACACGCCGGCCCTGGACCACCCGCGCTGCTTCCCGCAGGTCTTCAATCCTCGCATTGGTGCAGCTGCCAATGAAGACCCGGTCAACCGGGAGCCCTTCGAGCGGGGTGCCCGGCTCGAGCGCCATGTACGCGAGCGCACGGGTGACCGCCTCTCTTTCCTCGGCCCGCTCGTACCCGGAAGGCTGGGGCACCCGGTCGCTGATCGCGGTCACCATCCCCGGGCTGGTGCCCCAACTAACCTGGGGAGCGATGGTGGTGGCATCGAGCTCCACGGTTTGATCGTATTGTGCCCCCGGGTCGTTGGTGAGCGCATCCCACCGCGCCACCGCCCGATCCCAGGCGGCGCCCTTGGGGGCCCGGGGCCGCCCCGCCAAGTAAGCGATAG
>JBGPJS010000526.1:0-2964 GCA_041485505.1 Gemmatimonadota bacterium
AGACTGGAACAGCTCTACGGTCAGCGGCAACAACTCGAGCTGCGGAGCGTTCCGGGCGGTGGCCTCCTCGTCAGCCTGCTGGTCCCCTTTGATACCCGGCCGAGCGCCGGCGGACCCGTATGACGGTTCGAGTCCTGATCGTGGATGATGAGCCGCTGGGACGCCGCCGGCTCCGCGGCCTTCTCGACCAGGCCGGTGATCTGATGATTGTGGGAGAGGCAAGCGACGGCGCCGGGGCAGTATCGGCGATCCGGGAGCTGGCCCCCGATCTGGTCTTTCTGGACGTGCAGATGCCGGGGCTCGACGGATTCGGCGTCATCGAAACCATCGGTCCGGCGCGCATGCCGCCGGTGGTGTTCGTGACCGCCTACGATGAGTACGCCCTCAGAGCGTTTGAGGTCAACGCGGTGGACTACTTGCTCAAGCCGGTCGACCGCGACCGCTTCGCCGAGACCCTCCGGCGGGCCCGGGAGGCTGGGAACACCGGGTCGGACGACCTGGCCGCGAAGATGACGGCCCTGCTCCAATCCCGGATTGGCGCTGGGGCGCCGGAGCGGGTCGCCGTAAAGACGGACGGCCGGATCCGATTGGTCCCCGCGGGGAGTATCCGGTGGATCGAGGCCGCCGGGAACCAGGTGCGGCTTCATGCCGGCGATGAGACCCACCTGCTCCGATCCACGCTCCAGGACTTCGTCGCGCGGCTCGACTCGGCGCGATTTCAGCGGGTGGGCCGCTCCGCCGTCATCAATCTGGACTACCTGAAAGAACTCCAGCCCTGGTTTCACGGCGATTCCATCGCGATCCTGCAGGACGGGACCCGGCTCCGGGTCAGCCGGCTCTTCCGCCCGGCGCTAGCCAGGGTTCTGGAGCTGGATCACTAGCTGAAACGTCCAACCTCCCAGCTTCATCAGCTCCATCCAGCGTCTCGTCATCGATCCAGTCCCGCTCATCACAAAATGATTCTCCCCGATTCGGGAGCGGCGTAGCTTCGGCCGACAGCGGACCCCCAAGCACTATTCCGCCACTCGGCCAATCCACCACTCCGCCAATCCCGAGGACACCCATGGGTCTCTGGTCCACCAAACCGATCGCCCAACTCAAGGACGAGGCCGCCGCGGAAGGGGAGGCCGGCCTGCGGCGGAGCCTCACCGCCTTCAGCCTCACCATGCTCGGCATCGGCGCCATCGTGGGGGCCGGGATTTTCGTGTTCACAGGCGTCGCGGCAGCCCTGCACGCGGGGCCCGCGGTGCCGGTCTCGATGCTGGTGGCGGGAATCGCCTGCGGCTTCGCGGGACTCTGTTACGCCGAGATGGCGAGCGTGGTACCGGTCGCCGGGAGCGCTTACACCTACTCGTATGCGACCCTGGGTGAGCTGGTCGCCTGGATCATCGGGTGGGACCTGGTGCTGGAGTACGCCACCGGCGCCGCGACCGTCGGCGTGGGTTGGGCCGCGACGTTCGTTAACCTCCTGGAGCTGGTCGGGATCCACCTGCCGATCACTTTCACCACCCCCCCGCTGCAACTCTGCACCTCGGCGATGGTGACCCAGCAGGCAGCCGGCTGCTCCAGCGAGGGGTGGCACTCGACCGGGGCACTCATCAACCTGCCGGCGGTGGGCATCATCCTGCTCATCTCGGCCATCCTGGTAATCGGCATCAAGGAATCCGCCGCATTCAACAGCTTCGTGGTAACGGTGAAGGTCGGAGTCCTGCTGCTGTTCGTCGGGTTCGGTCTGCTCTACGTGCACCGGGAGAACTGGCAGCCGTTCATTCCGCCCAACACCGGCCACTTCGGGGAGTTCGGCTGGTCTGGTGTGCTCCGCGGGGCGGGGCTGATCTTCTTCGCCTTTATCGGTTTCGACGCCGTGAGCACGGCGGCCCAGGAAGCCAAGCAACCCCAGCGGGATCTGCCCATCGGTATCCTCGCCTCCCTTGCCGTCTGTACCCTGCTCTACATGGCGGTCTCGGCGGTGCTCACGGGGCTCATCCCCTACACCGAGCTCAACGTGCCCTCGCCGGTGATCACCGTGGTCAACAAGGTACCGGAGCTGGCCTGGTTCCGACCGGTCATCACCATCGGGGCCGTGCTCGGGCTAGGCTCGACGATCCTGGTGATGCTGCTGGGTCAGTCTCGGGTGTTCTACTCCATGTCACGGGACGGGCTGCTGGGAGCCTGGGCCGGAAGGGTCCACCCCAGGTTCCGGACGCCCTATATCTCGACCATCGGCGTCGGCATCGTGGTCGCCGTACTCACGGGCCTGTTCCCGGTACAGATCCTGGGGCAGTTGGTGAACATCGGGACCCTGCTGGCGTTCGTGCTGGTCTGCGCCGGAGTCTGGATTCTCCGCCGCACCCGACCCGATCTGGAACGGCCATTCCGTACTCCGTTCGTCCCGTTGGTTCCGATTCTGGGGATTCTGTCCTGTCTCGGCCTGATGGCCACGTTGCCGCTCGATACCTGGATCCGCCTCATCGTCTGGCTGCTGATCGGGCTCGTGATCTACTTCGGCTACGGGAGGAAGCACAGCAAACTGAGGATTCAGGATTCAGGATTCGGGATTCAGGGCTGAGGACTGAGGACTGAGGACTGAGGACTGGGGGCTATGCGCTATGGGCTATGGGTGCTTTCCTCGCTCCGCTCGGGACGGCCGAGAGGGGCTTACCAGATGAGTCCGCGGCGCCGAACGGCGAGGTACCGCCGCTCGGCCCAGAGCACCTCGGCCGGAACCGGAATCTCTTCCATTCGGGCCGCGACATCCTCACCAGTGACCCGGATGACGGTGCCCGCGACCGGCGCGGTCTCGCCGTGGCGGAAGCAGACGATGCCCACGAAGGGCGCCCCGATGGTAGTGCTCTGGATGTAGGGGGAGTTGCGGAAGCGGAGGCCGGTCTCGGAGAGATCGATGACATCAAGCGCCCAGTCCTCCACCAGGAAGGCGGACTTGCTGGGGTGGGCGTAGTGGAC
>JBGPJS010000527.1:0-2946 GCA_041485505.1 Gemmatimonadota bacterium
GCAGGTGCCTCGGCCGTGGAGATGAGTCGCGTCCTCCCGGAGCGGCAGGTACGGCGGCACGCAATCGAGGTGAGTGGAGAACACCACCGCGGGCGGCTCCCGCCAGGCGTAGAGATTGTCTCTCGCCGGGGACACCGGTTGCAGCATCACCCGGTATCCCGCCTGCCTCAGCGCATCCGCGAGCAGGGCGGTGGCCGCACCCTCCGCTCCGGTGGGTGTTTCGAGGGCGACCAGCGACTTGGTCAGAGCGATCGGATCCATGAACGAAAAGGCCCCGCCGGCGGATATCGCGGCGGGGCTCCAGATCAGGGTAGACGTAGACTGACTACACCGACCGGCGCTGGCCGCGCGGGAGCATGGTCTTGTTCCGCTTGATGAGCGTGGTTGGTGTGAACATGGATAACAAAGTACGACGGTCGCTCTGCGCGGGCAAGAGGAGCAGCTCCGTGATTCGCCGAGTTAGGCCCGACCGAACGCCCGCTTCACCTCCGGGGTGTACAGATAGAACAACACGACCCCTGCCACGAGCAGGTGCCCCAGCTGGCCCCGTAGTACCCCAGGGCCCAGGATGACGAGCCCTGACCAGATGATCGCCGCCCACTGGGTCGCGACGCCGATGGCCCAGGCCCAACCCTTGAGCTTCCAGGCCCCGTAGCTGAAGCCCAGGGTGAACAGCCCGTTGACGAGACCGATGATTCCGGCGATTCCCGCGATCCCCCCGATGATCGCGCCGGCTACGGGGTAAACGCCTCCGATCGCGGCGATGGCGAGCCCGCCCACCCCCAGCAAGGCCAGCCCCTTGAGCACCCCCCCGAGTCCCGAGAGGAGGGAAAGAATCGCGATGAGCGTCACCCCGAGTGGTCGTTCCATGGCTCCTCCAAGGGGATTCAGGATTCAGGAGTCAGGAGTCAGCGGGTAGGATTCAGGAGACGGGATTCGAGATTCAGGAACTCTCTGCTCTCCCGACTCCTGGGTCCTGAATCCGGTCTGCTGACTCCCGAATCCTGAATCCCAAATCCACTACTGCTTCCGCCGCGCATAACCCGCCCCCATCATGGCCGCGACCCAACGCGGGGCCAATCGAACTGACCAGGCCATGAGCCGAAAGGGCAGGAACGAAATGGTGTAACTCTTGTCCTTCTGGTAGGCGCGGAGTCCCGCCCGGGCCACGGTTTCGGCGCTCTGCATGGCGAAGCGGGGTGGCAGGGCGGTGAGATCGTTGTGCTCGAAGAAGCCGGTATCCACCGGGCCGGGGCAAAGGCAACAGCAGCGGACTCCGGTGCCGCGGAGGCTGACCCAGACCGCCTCGCTCCAGGTGATGACGTAGGCCTTGGTGCCGGAGTAGACCGGGAGCCAGGCCAGCCCCTGGACTCCCGCGGTCGAGGCGACGTTGAGAATTCCGCCCCGCCGGCGGGCGATCATGCCCGGCAGGAAGCGAGCGGCAAGATCGGTCACGGCCCGCACGTTCACATCTACCACCGCGACGTGTCGTGCCGCCGTCGCATCGGCGAAATAGCCATGGACCCCGATGCCGGCGTTGTTGATCAAGTGATCCACGGTGAGACCCATGACGCCGACCTCGCGTTCGATCCGGGCCGGCGCGTCCCCCTCGGCGAGATCGGCCGGCAGGACCTCCACCCGGGTGCCGTGGACTCGGACCCGCGCCGCCACCTCCTCCAGCGTGTCGCGCTGCCGGCCGACCAGGATGAGGTTGGCGCCACGGCCGGCGAGCCGATCGGCAAAGGCCGCGCCGATGCCCCGGGAAGCGCCGGTGATGAGAGCAGTAGTACCGCGGAAGAGGTCGGGCATGGGAGTGGGGTGTAGGGTGTGGGGTGTAGGGAAGGGAACCAGTCACTTCTGCCCCACACCCTACACCCTACAACCTATGCACTACGACGTGATCTCACCACGGATGCCACCACCGCCACGCCCAGCGTCCCCACGATCACGCCGAGGGAGAGCAGGGTGGGGATGTGGACGTAGCCGCTGATCGTCATCTTCACGCCGACGAAAATCAGGATGAAGGCGACACCGGGCTTGAGATACTTGAAGCTGTCCATGGCGCTCGCGAGCACGAAGTAGAGCGCCCGGAGGCCGAGGATGGCGAAGACGTTCGAGCTGTAGACGATGAAGGGGTCGCGGGTGACGGCGAAGATCGCCGGGATGCTGTCGATGGCGAAGACCAGATCGCTCCACTCGACGACCAGCAGGACCAGCAGTAGTGGGGTGGCAAACAGGCCTCGGCCGGCGCTCCGGACGAAGAAGTGCGGTCCCTCATACCCCGCGGTGAAAGGAAGCAGGCGTCGCGCCAGGCGGGCGACCGGATTCCGCTCCGGCTCGATCTGCACCTCCTCGTGGCGCAGCATCCGAACGCCGGTGATCAGGAGAATGCCACCGAAGATGTAGATGATCCATTCGAAGCGCTGCAGGAGCAGGGCCCCGGCGCCGATCATCAGAGCGCGCATGATCATGGCGCCGAGGATGCCCCATTTGAGCACCCGGGGCTGCAGTTCCGCAGGAACCGCGAAGTACTGCAGGATGAGCAGGAAGACGAAGAGGTTATCGACGCTGAGCGAGAGCTCGATCAGGTACCCGGAGTAATACTCCAGCGCATGCTGGAGGCCTTCCCGCCAGCGGAGGAAGAGGCCGAAGAGGAGCGCCAGACTCACCAGCCCGGCGCTCCACGAGGCGGCTTCCCTTGCGCTCAGGACGTGGGATTGCCGATTGAGGACCCCGAGGTCCAGCACCAGGAGGGCCAGCACCAGGCCGCTGAAGCCGAGCCAGACGGCGGGGCCGTGGGCGGTCACCGCAGCCGCCGGGGAGATTTCAAGGGCATGGCGATAATTGTAGCCGGTCCATGACCTCCATGTCCTCTGTGCCTCTGTGATTCGTTTGGGGGGTGGGGTCGCGCCGGCTACGTCATTAAGTTGATTCCGATTCCGACGA
>JBGPJS010000528.1:0-2938 GCA_041485505.1 Gemmatimonadota bacterium
GCACTGCTTGGAACCATGACCACCCAGAGTCGCCGCATCACCGCACTCACCGCTGCCCTTGCGCTGTACGGACTGGTGACGTTCTCCTCGTTCGCGGACCGTGCCAAATTCTCAACCGATCTGCAAATCGATCGCACCCTCAAGCCGATCCGGGCCGAGTGGCTTCAGGCGGAGTCCCTGGACCAGTTCATCGAACTCACGACCAGCATCAGGGAACGGGTCGATCGCGCGGCCGCCGAGCCGACGGCAAAGCCATGATCGATCCCGCGGCAGTGGCAGCGGACATTGACACCCGACTCGGCAACCTGCCGGATCGAGCCGGGCCGCTGCGCAAGCTGCGCGCGGAGTACTCCCGGCGCCTGGCACCGGCTCCGGCCGGCGTCATCTTCGCGTTGGCCGAGGAGTTGCTGCCCTCCAGCCATTCCGGTCGGTTCATCGCGTACGAGCTGATTCAGCATCACCGTCCAGCCCTCGCCGGTTTACGGGCACGCCATCTGACCCGACTCGCCAGAGGCATGGACAATTGGGCGGCGGTCGACGCCTTTGCCTGCTATCTGGCCGGCCCGGCCTGGCGGGAGCGGCAGGTTCCCGACACCCTGGTGCGGCGCTGGGCTGACTCCCCTGATCGGTGGTGGCGACGGGCAGCCCTGGTATGCACGGTGGCCCTGAACTGTCCCGCCCGGGGCGGCCGCGGCGACACAGCCCGCACCCTCATGATCTGCCGCCTGCTGGTGGCCGATCGGGACGATATGGTCGTCAAGGCGATGTCATGGGCGCTGCGCGAACTGGCCAAGCGGGATGCATCCGCCGTGCGGCGCTTCCTCGTAGAACACCAGGATGCACTCGCCCCCCGGGTGCGGCGCGAGGTTGGCAATAAGATCCGCACCGGCCTCAAGAATCCCCGCGGGAGGACCCGACGATGATCGTCCAGAGTCCGGTACCGGAGATCCCAATCCCCGATATGGCCCTGACGCCTTTCGTCCTGGAGCGGGCAGCCCAACTGGCGGGCAAGCCGGCGCTCATCGACGGTGTGAGCGGGAATACGATCACCTACGGCGACCTGGCACGGGCGATCCGTTCGACCGCAACGGGGCTGGCAAAGCGGGGATTCACCAAGGGCGACGTCTTCGCGATCTGCTGCCCCAACGCCCCGGAGTACGCCATCGCCTTTCACGCCGTCGCGCTGCTGGGCGGCCTGGTAAGCCCGATCAACCCGCTTTACACCGGCGACGAAATCGAAAAGCAGCTCGAGGATGCGAGCGCTCGCTGCCTGCTCACCATCCCGGCCCTCGCGGACAAGGTTTTCGAGGCGGCGCGG
Organism: Gemmatimonadota bacterium; assembly: GCA_041485505.1. Taxonomy (GTDB): domain Bacteria; phylum Gemmatimonadota; class Gemmatimonadetes; order Gemmatimonadales; family GWC2-71-9; genus JBDUEA01. The sequence goes on from JBGPJS010000528.1 coordinate 1,319, forward strand.
CGCGCGGGGACCCGGGAGATCTATGTCCTGGGCGAGGCATCGGGCGCCGTTTCCTTCACCGATCTGCTGGAGGATCGAGGGGAGCTCCCCGAGGTGGACATCGAGCCCGGCAGCGATGTCGTGGCGCTGCCCTACTCCAGCGGGACCACCGGGCTGTCCAAGGGTGTCATGCTGACGCACCGGAACCTGGTCGCCAACCTGGCCCAGCTCGAGGCCATCGGCCAGCTCAGCGACAGGGATACCCTGGTGTGCGTGCTCCCGATGTTCCACATCTACGGTATGGTCGTCATCCTGAATCTTGGCCTTCGGGTCGGGGCCACGATCGTCTCACTGCCACGCTTTGAACTGGAGCCATTTCTTCGGGTTCTCGAGCGCTACCGGGTCACCTTCGCTCCCGTGGTACCCCCGATCCTCCTGGCGATGATGAAGCACGATCGCCTGGACGGTTACGACCTCGGCAGCCTGGAGACCATCTTCTCGGGAGCGGCACCGCTGGGAGAGGAGCTCGAGCGGGCCTGCACCGAGCGCCTTGGGTGTGCCACGCTACAGGGGTGGGGCCTGACGGAGTCGAGCCCAGCCATCACCATTCGCCGGCGAGGGGTGGACCTCAGCAAGCTCGGCTCGGTCGGGCCCTGCCTCCCCAACACTGAAATCCGGATCGTGAGCATCGAGACCGGCGAGGCGTTTGGCCCCAGGCAGGAAGGCGAAATTCTCGCGCGCGGGCCGCAGATGATGAAGGGCTATCTCAATCGCCCGGAAGCCACCGCCCAGACGCTGGATGTCGACGGGTGGCTTCACACCGGGGATATCGGCTACGTGGACGAGGAGGGTCACTTGTTCATCGTGGACCGCCTCAAGGAGTTGATCAAATACAAGGGATTCCAGGTGCCACCGGCCGAGCTGGAGGCGCTCCTGATCTCGCACCCGGCCGTGGCGGACGCGGCGGTAATCCCGAGCCCCGATGAAGAGGCGGGAGAGGTTCCCAAGGCATTCGTTGTTCTCCGGGGGAAGGCCACCGCAGAAGAGATTCTCGAATTCGTCGCGAGCCGGGTGGCGCCGCACAAGAAGATCCGGCTGCTTGCATTCGTCGATCAGATACCGAAATCTCCCTCCGGGAAAATTCTGCGGCGGGTGCTCATCGAGCGGGACCGGCAGAAGGGCGGTAAGCAGTGAGCGGTAAGCAGTGAGCAGGAAGCAGGAAGCGGGGCGCTCCGGAACCAAACAACCCTCCTTCAGCACGGTCAGGGAGGGTTGCTCGTCTACGGGACATCCCGCTCACTGCTTGCCGCTCACCGCTTACCGTCGTCAGACCACGTACGCCTTCACCCACTCCTCCAGCTGCCCCAGGTTGAGGCCCGCATCCTTGCACGGCCCCGAGGGCAGGGTCATGGTGAGGCCCAGCACGGGAATCTTGCCCGCGACATCGCGCAGGCCGCTCACCATGTCTCGCTCACACGCCACCGCCACGACCGCGCGGGGACGCCGCTCGCGGATCACCCGTCTGGCGAGCTGGCCTCGGGTGGCCACGAAGACCGGCACCTCGTAGCGGCCGGCGATCTCCAGCACCCCGTCGAGCGCCGTTTTCGAGAGGCAACGGGGGATCAGCAGCAGCAGTTCACC
>JBGPJS010000529.1:0-2936 GCA_041485505.1 Gemmatimonadota bacterium
CCCCGCCTTCCGCAACGATCCCGGGGTGCGAGCACGCGCCGAGATTGTCGTGGCCGTCGATCCCGCCACCGAGCCTCCGCCTCCGGAAGGGATGATGCGAGTCACGGCTCCCGCCGAGCTCGATCGGTTCGCCCCGATCGACTTCGTGGACATCTGCACCCCCACCGCCAGCCATGTCGAGCTCACGCTGTGGGCCCTGGAGCGCGGTTATCACGTCCTGTGTGAGAAGCCGGTCGCCCTGGCACGCTCGGAGGCGGCGCGCATCGCCGAGGCCGCCACCCGGGCCGGGCGGGTGGTCATGGCTTGTCACCAGTACCGCTTCAACCCGGCGTGGCGGAAGCTGCGGGAGCTGCTCGACCAGGGGGCCATCGGGCCGTGGCATCTGGCCGAGTTCCACGTGTACCGCCTCCTGGCCGATCCGGGAATAAGCCCGGGCGAGCTGCCTTGGCGGGGTCGGGGCGTGACCGGCCGCGGCGGCGTGCTGCTCGACCACGGGACCCATCTCATTTACTCACTGCTCGACGTCGGCGGCGTGCCGGAATCCGTGCAGTGCTGGACCGGCCGGCTCCTCCACCAACACTATGACGTGGAGGACAGCGCCAATCTCCTTCTCGAGTACCCCGATCGGTTGGGGGTCATCTTTCTCACCTGGGCGGCGCGGCACCGCGAAAACCGGATCCGGTTTATCGGCGCTGAAGGAACTATCGAGTGGGTGGGGGGCGTGCTGCGTCTGGAGAAGGCCGGCGCCGTCGAGACCCATGACTTCTCGGCCCAGTTGGACAAGGCCTCCTATTCGGGGTGGTTTGCCGCGCTCTTCCTGAATTTCCTCGAGCGCATGGACCAGGGCGATGGGGCCTCGCCACTCCAGGACATCCGGCAGGTCGCCGCCGTACTGGAAGCGTCCTATGAGTCCTCGCGGAGCGGCCGCCGGGTCTTGCTTCCGCGCGAGGCATGAGTCGCCAGGTCAGGCTGCTGGCCCTCGGGTGCGGGCTGGCACTGTTTGGCTATCTCGTCAGCCACGTCGGCCTCCAGGAACTGGTCGCCAACGGCCGGAAGACCGGGTGGATGCTGGCGCCGATCTTCGCGGTCTGGGCCGCAGTCTACGCCTGCAATGCCGCCGCATGGCGGCTGATTCTCACGGATGAATCCGGCGGGCCCGGATTCCTCCGGGTCTACGCCGCAACCATCTCCGGCTTCGCGATCAACTATCTCACTCCGTTCATCAGTCTCGGTGGCGAGCCGTTCAAGGTCGTGGCCGCAACCGGTTGGCTCGGCAGTCCCCGGCGGGCGGCCGCCTCGGTAGTGACCTACCGGCTGCTCTTCACGATGGGGCATCTGCTCAGCTTGATCTCTGCCGTGGTGCTGGGAACAGTTCTCTTTCCGCGGCACCCGGTGACCCTGCTCGCCTTGGCCGTGTTCGGCGCGGTGCTGGCGGTGCTGTTGACGCTGGTGCTGATGATCCATCGGGAAGGAATGCTGGAACGGACCCTCGACTTCCTGCATCGGACCCCGGGACTGCGGCGCCTGGCGGGGCTGATCGAACCACGGAGGGCGGCTCTCGTCGAGATGGACGGCCACATCATGGCGTTCCACCATCAGAGCCCGAAACGCTTCTGGAGTGCCCTCGGCCTGGAGTACGCGAGCCGGGCCCTGATGATGGTGGAATACTGGCTGATTCTGCGCAGCGTGGGGGTATCGACGAGCTACTTCGCGGGGTATCTCATCGGGAGCTTCACTTCGCTGGTAGGGGTGGTGCTGTTTGTGGTGCCGTTCGACATGGGGACGAAGGAGAGCGGGTTCTACGTGGTATTCCAGGCCCTGGGGCTGGATCCTCATTTGGGGATCTACACCTCGGTGATCAGCCGGCTTCGGGAACTGGCCTGGATCGTGGTGGGGCTGGCGCTGATCTGGCTGCAGGGAGGAGTCAGGAGTCGGGATTCAGGAGTCGGGAATCAGGAGTCAGGGGTCAGAAATCAGGCAGCCAGAATGAGCAAGGAGCCTGCCGATGGGTAGCTCACTCTTCGCCCTCGGCGTTCTGATGCTTCCCCTTCGGGCAGCCACCTCCCTCACGCCGACGTTTGCGGTCCAGGATTCCTTCCCGGTCATCGACGCCAACCGCAATGAACATCCGGCCGGACACCTGACTGGCCGGGTGCTTTCGCTGCGCCTGGAAGCGCGGACCGGCCTCTGGTTTCCAGACGAAGCCGACAGTCCACCGCTCGCGATCCTGGCCTTCGCCGAGGCGGGAGCGTCCCCCAGCATTCCGGGGCCCCTGATCCGGGTGCGGACCGGCACCCGGATCAAAGTCAGTGTCAGCAATCCTCTCTCCGACACGCTGGTGCTGCACGGCCTCAATTCTCATCCCGCCCGCACCGATGACACGGCGCAAGTGGCTCCCGGTGGGCGCCGCGAGATCAGCTTCACCGCGGGGGCACCCGGCACCTACTTCTACTGGGGCGCCACCGCCACCGGGCGGACGCTCCCGAAGCGGAGCGGTCTCGATAGCCAGCTCAACGGTGTCTTCATTGTGGATCCGGAGGGCCGCGCACCGCATGGGGACCACATCTTCGTCCTCGGACTGACGGACCTTCCCTCCGATACTATGACGAAGAAGGACGAGCGGTTTCTGGTAACGATCAACGGCCGCTCCTGGCCCCATACCGAGCGATTCGACTTCACGGAGGGCGAGTCAGTGCGCTGGCGGTGGATCAATCCCACCGTCGAAGCCCATCCGATGCACCTCCACGGCTTCTTCTACCGGGTGACGGCGCAGGGTTCCGCGCTCGCTGACACGGCGTTGGCGCCGGCCGACCGACCGCTGGTTGTCACCCAGGCCGTTCAGTCCGGTCAGACCATGACCATGGCCTGGTCTCCCACGAGGCCCGGCAACTGGCTGATGCATTGCCATCTGCAGGTGCATGTCACGGCGGATCTCG
>JBGPJS010000530.1:0-2924 GCA_041485505.1 Gemmatimonadota bacterium
CAACAAACTCGATGACCTCCCCAACACCGGCGCCCAATACCCCTTTTATCAGCTGGGACTGGGAGAGCCGATCGGTGTCTCCGCCCAGGTGGGGAAGGCCAGCGGAGATCTGCTTGATGCGATTGTGGCCAAACTGCCCCCACGTGATCCCGCCGAAGACGAAGACGCGATCCACGTAGCCGTGGTCGGGCGCCCCAACGTCGGCAAGTCATCCCTCATCAACCGCCTCCTCGGCGAAGATCGACACGTTGTGGCCCCGGAAGCCGGGACCACGCGGGATGCGGTGGACTCCCCCTTGCGGTACCAGGGCAAAACGCTCAACTTCATTGATACAGCGGGCTTACGGAAGCGATCTAAAGTAGAAGATGACATCGAGTTCTACGCCACCCTCCGAACCCAGCGCGCCATCGAGCGAGCCGATGTCTGTGTCCTCGTCGTGGATGCCGCGCTCGGCATGCACGTGCAGGATCTCCGGATCGCCAATGAGGCTTGGGATCAAGGCTGCGGCCTCATCATTGTCGTCAACAAGTGGGACCTGATTCCGGAGAAGGAGGCCAACACAGCGCGCCGCGGCCAGGAGATCATGACCGAGAAGGTACCCTTCCTCCGCTACGTGCCGTTCGTGTACACCTCGTCAGTGACGGGGCAGCGGGTAAGCAGGATTCCAGCGTTGATTCTCGAAGTGGCCGAAGCGAGGCAGCAAAGGGTGCAGACGGCAGAAGTGAATCGGGTGCTGGGGGCCTTGCTCGAGCGGAGCGGACCGCCGCAGAAGCCGGGTGAGGAGGTGAAATTGCTCTATGCTTCCCAGATCGATGTGGCACCGCCGACCTTCGCGATCGTCAGCAACCGGCCGAAGGATGTGCCCGAGTCCTATCAGCGCTATCTGGTTCACGGCTTTCGGGAAAGCTGGCCGTTCACCGGCTCGCCCCTGCGGCTCAAATTCACCAGCCGCGGGGCCCGCCGAAAAGAGGGCCGTTAGTCCTTAGCCTTTCGCCGGCTCCGCCGGCGGCCCGGACCATGGATCAAACCGAGAAGCTCCGCGGAGGTCGAGAAAATCGTCAACGGCTGGTGAGCAAGGGCTAACGGCTAATGGCACCCATCGTCGGTTGGCTTCTGGCTTCGTATCTCCTGGGCGCGATCCCGACCAGCTATCTCGCCGGCCGGTGGTTTCGGGGCATCGATCTGCGGGAGGAAGGTAGCCACAACCTCGGCGCCACCAACCTCTACCGGGTGTTGGGATGGCGGTTTGCCCTTCCGGTCGGGCTCTTCGACGTCGTCAAGGGCGCCATCCCGGTCTTGCTGTTCGGACCGCGGGTGCCGGACTTGGCCCTGTTCCCGATCCTCTGTGGCGTTACCGCGGTCATCGGACACGTCTTCTCAGTCTTCGTGGGCTTCAAGGGAGGCAAGGGTGTCGCAACGGCCGCGGGCATCGTGATGGCCCTGGCGCCGTTGGCGTTCCTGGCGGTCCTGGCGGTCTGGGTGGTCCTGGTGCGCCTCACCGGCTTCGTCTCGGTGGGATCGGTGACTGCAGCGGCCCTATTTCCGCTGGCCGACTACCTACTGCACCCGGAGCGTCGCAGTTCGACGACGCTTGGGATTGACGTCGCGATCGCGGCCTTCCTCATCTGGAAGCACCGGACCAACATCCAACGCCTGCTGAACGGCACCGAGAACCGCTTCGGACGGCGGGGGACGGCGACCCGGGCCCCCGGCACATGACCACAGTCAGCGTGCTGGGTGCCGGGAGCTGGGGCACCACGCTGGCCGACCTGCTGGCACGAAAGGGGGATACGGTCCGCCTCTGGGCCTACGAGCCTGATGTGGTGGAGACCATCAATCGCGACCACGAGAACCGGGTGTTTCTCCCCGGTTCGTCGCTCGCGCCCTCGCTTCGGGCGTTCACCGACGCTGGTGAGGCTATCGCGGGTGCATCGGTCATCCTCTCCGTCGCCCCCAGCCACGCGGTCCGGTCGGTGGTGAGCCAGGTCCGCGGCGTGATCCGTCCGGGCACCTTGGTGGTGAGTGCCACGAAAGGAATCGAGCCCGAGAGCCTCAAGCTAATGTCCGCCGTGCTGGAAGAAACGCTGCCCGGTGCGCGGATCGCGGTATTGTCGGGACCGAGTTTTGCGCTGGAGGTTTACCAGCAGCAACCGACCGCGGTCGTGTCGGCTGCGCGGGAGCCCGCCACGGCACGGGATGCTCAGGGCGTCTTCGCGACGCCGCGGTTCCGGGTGTACTGGCACCTGGATGTGGTCGGTGTCGAACTGGCCGCTGCCATCAAGAACGTTATCGCGATAGCCGCCGGCATCCTCGAAGGGTTGGGACTGGGCAACAATCCCCGGGCGGCCCTGATCACCCGGGGCCTGGCCGAGATCACCCGTCTCGGAGTCGCCATGGGGGCCGATCCGCCGACCTTCGCCGGACTCGCCGGGATGGGGGACCTGATCCTGACCACCTGCGGCCAGCTGAGCCGGAATCGTTCCCTGGGGGTTGCACTCGGACAAGGCGAGACCCTCGAGGGGCACCGTGCTAAGCACCGGAGCGTGGCCGAAGGGGTCAACACGGCTCGGGCCGCGGTCGCGCTCGCGGCGAAGGTCGGCGTAGAGCTTCCGATCTGCGAGCAGGTCTCCCAGATCCTCTTTCAGGGAAAGGCCCCACGCCAAGCCATGGGCGATCTGATGGAACGAACCCTCAAGGCGGAGCAGTGGCGGTGACCATGGCCCGACCGGTTCAGGAGTTCTTCTCGATCGGGGAGGTGTGCGCGCTGACCGATCTGAAGCCGCATGTGCTCCGGTATTGGGAGAGCCAGTTCCGCTTCCTGAATCCGGCCAAGAACCGCTCCGGCAACCGGGTGTACAAGAGCAGGGAGGTGGAGCTAATCATGCTCGTCAAGCACCTGCTCTACACCGAGAAGTTCACCATCG
>JBGPJS010000531.1:0-2913 GCA_041485505.1 Gemmatimonadota bacterium
CGACGCCATCGCCGAGGTGGGAATTGGGACGCTCAAGATCGAGGGACGGAAGAAGAAACCGGAATACGTCGCCACCGTGACCCGGAGCTACCGCGGCTTCCTCGATCGACTGGCCGAGGGTACCTGGGCGCCCCCGACGGCCCAGGAAACCCAGCCGCTGGTGCAGATCTTCTCCCGCGGCTTCACCGGCGGCATGTACGGCGGGCGCGCCGGCCGCGACTACGTCACCCGCACCCAGCCCGACAACCGGGGCCTGGTGCTGGGCCGAGTCGTTAGGCTCGTGGGGAACGAGATCGTGGTCTCGGTCTCGGAGCCGATTGCTGTGGGAGACGGGCTCGGCTTCGAGCACCCGGAGGGAGCCGCACGGGGCAACACCGGATTTACGGTCACCCGGGTGCGCGCCATCAAGCAGAAGGGGGAGCGGGGGCGCCATACCCAAGCGATTCCAGCGGCCGCCGAGGTCGGGGTGGGCTGGGTCGTGGTGCGCTCGGCGCAGGCGGCATTGCTGGAACGGGCGAGGGGGACGTATACGGCGGGAACGGCGGGAGAGGCGGGAGCGGCGGAACGTCTTGATGTGGTGGCCTCCGGCTCCTTGGGGACACCACTCACGCTCAGCTTTACTGCAAACGGGGAGACCGTGACCGTCGAGAGCACGGTACCCTTGAGCCTGGCCCAGAAACACACGCTCGACGAGTCCAAGCTCCGGGAGCAACTGGGTCGCCTGGGCGAGACCCCGTTTGTCCTCGGTGCGCTCGATCACTCGGCGCTCGCTCCCGGTCTTTTCCTTCCGGTGAGCGTGCTCAACGACCTGCGGCAGGAAGCGGTGCGGGAACTCCTGGCGCGGCGCGACTCCTCCAGGCACGCGAGGCGGGCGCAGCGGGAAGCAAAGATTGATGCTGCGATAGCGTGGCCCGCCTCGCCTGCCCTGACCCCTCCCCCATCCCCTCCCCGTTCCGGGGAGGGGAGCGGCCCATCATCGAGAGTGACCGGACCTGGCGGTACTTCCGCCTCTCCCGCCGCTCCCGCCGTTCCGCCGTTCAGGCTTACCGCCGAAGTCTTCCTCCTCGACGACGCCCGTTCTGCTGCCGACGCCGGCGCCGACGAGATCTCACTCGATCTCTTCCTCCGCCACCCGACCCCGCCGGTGAGCCGAGTGCGGGCACTGGAGGAGGAACTCCAGGGGCGGGGCAAGACCTTGAGGCTCCGCACCCCCACCATCGTGCGCCCGGAGGAGCGGCGGGTCCTCGACAAGTGGCTGGCGCTGGAGACCCCCATCGTGAGCGGGCACCTCGGACTGGTGGCAGAATTGGCCACTGCGGGGCGCGACGTGGTGGCCGACTACGCGGTCAACTGTTTCAATCAGCATACGGCCCACGAAATCTTCCGGTTGGGCGCTCGGCGGATTGTGCTCTCGATCGAGCTCACGGCCGACGAGATGGCGCAGGTAGCGACGCCGTGGGGCGGGAGTGGATTCGACGTATTGGTCTACGGCCGCCCCGAGGGGATGACCCTGGAGCACTGCGTCCTCTCGGCGGCCTTTGATCGTGAGGTCGCCACCTGCCGAGACCTGTGCGTCCAGAAGCATCCCAACGTCCAACTCACTGATCCCGCGGGTTACGCCTTCCCGGTCGCCACCGATTCCGCCTGCCGAAACCGGTTGCTCCACTCCCGGCCGGTGGATGGGTCGGGCTACCTCCCTTCCCTCTGGGCCCACGGTCTCCGGAGCTATCGGCTGGTGTTCAATGTGCCGGGCGATCCGGTTGGCAAGGTGACGGCGGAGTATCGGCGCATGATCGACGCGCTGGGCGCGGGCGAGAGGCCGGATCTGCAGTCCATCCGGGCGATTACGGGCGGCGAGTTTACGCGGGGGCACTTCGCGAGGGCGGTATAGGGGAGGGTCGTTAGGTGGCAGCCAAGGCACTATCCCGGATGATGCATATCGAGCGAGTCGCTACCCAGTTCCTATCAGAAAGCGCCTTGGCCGAATTGCGCGATCTGTGCAACCTGGCGTACGGGAGCCCAGTGTTCGAGACGTTCGGCGGTGGTGAGCATTTGCTTGGGCGGGAAGAGGGACGACTGATCTGCCACGCCATGTGGATCACTCGATGGCTGCAGCCCCACGGCCATGTGCCCCTTAAGACCGCCTATGTCGAGCTGGTGGCTACCCATCCGCGTCATCGGAAGCGCGGGCACGCCACAGCGATCATGGAGCGAGTGGCGCTGGAGATCGCGGACGAGGAGTTGGGCGGCCTTTCACCGGCGACACCCGGGCTGTATCAACGCTTGGGCTGGCGCTTCTGGCAGGGTCCGCTGTCCGCCCGCACCGACGGCGGCGTGGTACAAACGCCAGACGACCGTGTCATGGTGCTTCAGCTGTCCCGGACACCGGCACTGGATTTCCAGGCGCCGTTGTCCGTCGAATGGCGGCCTGGCGAAGTCTGGTAGGCTTTGTTGCTCACGGTTTGAGATCCGGGCGCTGGATAAGTAGAATACGGGAGGCCTACCTGGAGTCTGTCTATGCGTTCGACATCCTTGTTGCCGCTTCTCCTAGCAGTTGGCTTTGCCACGGGGTGCTCCAGCCCGCTACCCTCGGCTGCCGATACGACCTCCCTACAGGGGAAATGGGCCTCCGACCAGGTCAGCCTCACGATCAGCGATAGCACAGCAAACGTCGTGCTCCTGGCTTCCGGAGGTTGTTTCGGTTCGTACGGTCAGATACTCCAGCTGATCTCCCAAGACCACTTTTCCGTTCCCGGCACCTACACCCAACTGATTGGCGCCTACCCGGGCAAGCTTGAATATCTGGCGCTGTACGCCGGGCAGGTGAACGGGACCGACTTAGCGCTTACAATCACGGTTCCGGCGCTGCGGCTCTCTATTGGCCCGGTCCATCTGACCGCCGGCCGAGAGCAG
>JBGPJS010000532.1:0-2910 GCA_041485505.1 Gemmatimonadota bacterium
CAACTCACATCCCAACTCGATCAGGGCGGTGCGCTGTTCGGCGATCTCGACCCCCTCGGCGATGGTGCGGAGCTTCAGGGTTTCTCCCAGGCCGATGATGGCGCGGGCCAGCGCCGACTTGTCGACCCCGGAGGCGACATCCTCGACGAACGGCTTCGCGATCTTCAGGATGTCGATCGGGAAGCGCTGCAGGTAGCTGAGGGAGGAGTATCCGGTCCCGAAGTCGTCGATGGCCAGGCGGACGCCCAGCGCCTTGAGCTGCTGCAGCCGAGTCAACACGGAGCCGGTTTCCTGCATCAGGACGCTCTCGGTGATCTCGAGGACCACCGCCTCGGGAGCGACCCCGAAATCGGCCAGCGCCTGGCTGGTCTCCTGCACCATGTCCAGCTCATGCAGCTGGCGCCCGGAGACGTTGACCGACACCAGGAGCGGGATTCCCGGATAGGCGTCCTGCCAGCGGCGGACCTGCTGACAGGCTTCGCGCAGCACCCAACGGCCCATGCGGACAATGAGACCGGTCTCCTCGGCCAAGTGGATGAAGTGTTGGGGCAACAGATGCCCGTAGAAGGGATGCTCCCAGCGGACCAGGGCTTCGACTCCCCGGAGTTCGCCGGTGGCCAGCGAGACGATCGGCTGGTACACCAGACGGAGTTCGTCCCGCTCGATGGCGGTGCGGAGTGCGGCCTCCATCTCGAGGCGGTGCTTGACGTCGGAGTACATCTGGTACTGGTAAGTTTCGCAGCGACCCTTGCCCCGCCGCTTGGCCGTATACATCGCCATGTCAGCGTTGCGCAGGAGGTCGTCCGCGGTTTCATCCGCCGTGGCGACCGCGAGCCCGATGCTCGCGCTGACGTGCACCTCGTTGCCGCTCAGATGAAACGGCCGCCCCATTGCTTGCGAGAGCCGGCCCACCAGGGTGGCATGGCCGTCCGACCCGTTCAGGTCCTCGACCAGGATGGCGAATTCGTCACCGCCCAGCCGGGCGATGGTGTCCGCGGCCCGGGCGCAGGTCCGGAAGCGGTCGGCCGCCGCCACCAGCAGCCGATCTCCCTCGGCGTGGCCCAGACTGTCGTTGACCTTCTTGAAATCGTCGAGGTCGAGGAAAAGCACGCTGATGGCATGCCCCTGCCGGCGCGCCAGGGTGAGCGCGTGGCTCACCCGGTCGCGGAACAGCGCCCGGTTGGCCAAACCGGTGAGGGGGTCATGGAAGGCCTGGTGGGTCAGCTGCTGCTCCAGCCGTTTGCGCTCGCTCACGTCGCGGGTGTTGAGCACGATGCCGCGGACGGTGGGCTCGTCCAGCAGATTGGTCGCGATGATTTCCGCATTGAGCGCGGAGCCGTCCGGTTGCCGGAAGCGCCACTCGATCGGCGGGCTGACCCCACGGGTCCGGGCCGCATCCCGCAGGAAGGCCCGCGCCCGATCCCGGTCGTCGGGGGCCAGGAGATCGATCAGCATGCGGCCCACCAGCGGAGCCGGATCGTAGCGCAGCACCCGGGTGACCGAGGGACTCACGAAACGGATCGTCCCGTCCGCCCGGATCACGATGATCACATCGGAGGAGTGTTGTACCAGTGAACGAAAGCGCGCCTCGGTCTGCCGTGCGGTCGTCTCGGCGAGCAGCCGGACGTTCTGACGCACCGCCAGCAGTTGCCGGGCCACGACCAGAATCGTTAGGAGCACCGCCGCGACCGCGATTCCGCTGATCGGATCCTTCCAGGGCCGGATGGCCGCGGCCAGCAGCAGGCCGTAGGTGCTCGCGACGGCCAAGTAGGGGAGGGGACTGAGCGGTTGGGCCCGAATCCGTTCCTCGGGCCCCGGGTCCTCGCGCGGAACCGGATGGCGGTAGTACACCTCCACACTCGCCACCATCAACAGGTAGAAGAGCAGGTACATCGCGTCGATCAGACTCGCGACCCGGCCGCCGGTTTCCAGGAGCACCAGATCGAAGGTGAGATCGGCGACGATGCTCGCGATTACTCCAGAGAGGAGCAGGCGGAAGGCGAGGCGATTGCCGTCCAGCGGTCCCCGGAGCAAGACCGTGGTGACACCGAGCAGGAGCAGCAGGTTGGCCATCGGGTAGGCAAAGGCCAGGATCATCACCACCACGCTGCTGCCCGGCGCCGCCGCCGTCGGCAGCACCGTGAAGTACCAGATGGCCACGCCGCCACCGATCAGAACCATCGCGGCGTCGAGCAGGAACTTCCACCGCTCCAGCTGGATCCGCCGGGCCAGCGGGAAGCAGAGCAGCGCCGCGAGCATCAGGAAGCTGTCGGACAGGTAGAACACGTCGGCCCATGACACCGGCGGGTTCTGGCCCAGCACCGTCTGGTACCAGACCGAGATGCCGTTGCCGATCAGAACCGCCGCCGAGCCGATGGCAAAGAGGCGGAGTGCCCGGCGCACGCCGGGATCCAGGGTCCGGTGCCGCGAGGCGAGGGTGGAGAGCACCACCACCGCGAGGTTCAGGGGCATGAACGCGAGGTTGCTCACCAGGTCGCGGATCTCGGCACTTCCCCAGCCAGAGCGCTCCCAAACCAGGTAGGTCAGGCCGTACGCAGCGGTGAGCGCCGTGACCCAGCCCGGGCGGACAGACGCTTCCCCCTCGCCTGAGGGGCGGGGGAGTCTACCGGAGGGTCGACCTCGGAAGGGCATGGGCTCGCGTTTCGCCTTGGTGCGGACGGCCCGAAAAGGGCGGATTGTCGCGTCCGGAAGTTCTGTATGACCAATCCCGCCGTCGGCCAGGAGGATCGTCTCATCCTGAAACGATTGGCTGATCGACGGTGTCGGTTACGCCAACTTCTTTGACACTTCTGGCGCCTGCTCAATTAATGGGCAATGATGATGCCGCGGGGGTGGGATTGTGGGATTGAGGGATTGTGGGATTGAGGGATTGAGGGATTGAGGGATTGA
>JBGPJS010000533.1:0-2898 GCA_041485505.1 Gemmatimonadota bacterium
GATGGCCGGCGTCAGGTCGAAGGGTCGGCGCAGTGTGTAGTGCGGGTGGAGGAAGCAGCGAACGCGCTAGGCCGTTCACTCGCGGAACGGCTGTACCGAAGTGGTGGTGCCGATATTCTCCTGGAGATTCGTCCGCTGACTCGGCGATCGGCGAGCTGAGGCGTGCGCACTCCCCGTGTGGTCCTCACGTTGTCGGACGGCGGTTTGCCCGGGCTGGCGCAGACCCTGCCGGGACTCGGTGTGGCGGTGGAGAGTGCACCGTTGCTGCGGGTCGGGAAACTTCCTGATACCCGCGCCTTGGATCTGGCCCTTCTAAGGCTCGAAGAGTTCGCCGCGGTGGCGGTTACGTCCCCCCGCGCGGCCCGGATCGTCGGAGCGCGCATCAGCCAACGCAGCTCATCGCTCCGAAGGAACCTGCCACCATTCTGGGCGGTCGGCCCGAGCACGGCCCTGGCGCTTGGGTTTCCCCCCCCCGCCGTTCGCCTGCCGCACGATCAGGTGCCCGGGAGTGATCGCGGGGCACGGCGCCTGGCAGATTCCATGGTGGCGGCAGGGGTGGGTTCCTCTGTCCTCTTTCCTTGTGGTGAGCACCATCGAAATGAGTTGCCGGATCGGCTCCGCCGCGCGGGCGTAGAGGTCGAGGAAACCGTGTGCTATCGCATGGTTCTCGCGACCCGTGCCGAGGCTCACGCCGCCTGTCGCCGGGGGGAAATCGTGGTAGTGGCGAGCGCGCGGGTGGTTCGCCTGCTCGCGGAGTCGGTCCCTCCGGCGAGCCGGCCGTGGCTCGTTGCGATCGGCAACTCGAGCGCCGAGGCGGCGATGCGAGCGGGATGGCGGTCATTGGCTGTCGTGAGCGAGCCGTCCGCCGACCGGGTGCGCGAGGTGATCCGCCTCCTGCTGACGGCCCTCGCCTGATTACATTCCGCCCCAATGCAAAGCCCTTCCCGCCGTCTCTCACCGGCCGCCGGTCGCCTGTACTGAGGTTCTCTCCTGCATCCGGTTCTCCTCTCCGACCCTGTCATGGCGGGGCTCTGCGAGCAGCACGGGCCCATGGCCCTCCGCGCTCGCCGCCCGTTTCCCTCCCTGGTCGAGGCAATAATCTCCCAGCAGCTCTCCTCCCGCGCCGCGGACACCATCATCGCGCGCGCGCGGAAGCGGACGCCATTCACCCCGCAAGCCCTCGGGCGAATCGACCCTCGGCGGCTCTGCTCCGCCGGTCTTTCCCGGTCCAAGGCGCGCTTCCTCAAGGCGCTGGCGCGTTTCGCGGCCGAGGGCGGGCTCAAGGGTCTCCAGCGCCTGCCCGATGATGAGATCGTCGCCCGGTTGACCGTGGTGAAGGGCATCGGGGTCTGGACCGCGGAGATGTTTCTCATTTTCTCGCTCAAGCGCGCCGATGTCTGGCCGGTGGGCGATGGTGGAGTCCAGCGGGCGGCGCGGGACCTCTATGGGATCACCGAGCCTGAAGCGTTGGTAGCGCTGGGCGAGCGGTTCCGACCGTTCCGGAGCCACGCGGCGTGGTATCTGTGGAGGGCGCTGGAGGGGTGATTCGGGGAACGGGGAACGGGGAACGGGGAACGGGGAACGGGAAAAGGGAACGGGAACGCGGGCATGGCCTGCCGGGTGAAGCAGAGGAGACAGGGTGAACAGGACTGAAATTCTCGCCGGCAAATCTGGAACGTCCCGCTTCCGTTCCCGATTCCCCGATCCCCGTTCCCTTCTGATTCTCCTTTCTTTCTTTCCGCAGCTTTCGCCGGCACAGACCCTCGGGCTTCCGCTCTACCACCCTGCCAACCCGATGGTCGAGTCCAGGAGCGGACTCTTCTTCCAGCCCTACGTCGATCCCCAGCCAGGTTGGTCGGGGTCGATCGGGCTGGACTACGCGAGCATGGTGGAGCTCAATTTTCGTGGGGTCGTCACGGATACCGGGTATCTGCTGGATGCCGAGACGCTTCGGCTCAACGTGCAGCTCCGTCACGATCTCAGCCGCCGCGATTTCGTCACGGTGGAAGCCTTCTTCGGCGGTGCCTATGACGGCTTTCTGGATGGCATCCTCAACTCATATCACGATTTCCTGGGGGTTCCCTTTCCCGAGCGCAAAGAGAGACCCAAGGGTGCTTTCGAGTATGCGCTGGATCTGCCCAGCGGAACCCTTGTTCAGCGCCAGCGATCGGGGGCCTACCTCGGTGATCTGCGCCTGGGTGCCGGGCACCGGTTCAGCGACCGGGTGCAATCGGTGGCTTCCCTCACCCTCCCGACCGCCACCGCGCCGGTAGGCTATGGCCGGGGGACCGTGTCCCTGAGTGTCATCAGTACCTACCGCGCACCCCTCGGCTCGCGCTGGAACTATGAGGGGAGCCTGGGGCTCGGCCTGACGCCCCGCCATGGCGACATCTCGGCGTACCAGAATCAGCTTTTCGTGATGGTGACCTCCGGTCTCCGCTACCGGTTTTGGGGCCGGCTCTCCGCCTTCGCCAACCTGTTCTACCACTCACCCTACTATCACAATACCGGCCTCCCGGCCCTCGATCGCAAGGACGTGACCCTCGACTACGGGTTTATCCTCCGGACCCGGCACGGCCAAGAATGGCGTGCGGGCATGACGGAAGACCCTTCGCCCAGCGGTCCGGCAATCGACTTGTCGTTTCGGTTTTCGACGACGTGGTAGCAATCGGTGCGCTTACTGCCCACCGCTCACCTTAAAGAGAAACTGCTCCATGTTGGCGAAGAGAAACTCCTTGGCCTTCGGCTCCCGGAGATTCAGCCCATAGTGGTTGATCAGTTGCTGCTGAGTCTTGAGCCATTCACCCCAGCAAGTGTTGCAGATCTGTTCGAAAACGCGGAGGCCGACGTCATTCTGAAAGGGCCGGAACGGGAGCTGGTCGCGCTCTTGGCCACAAC
>JBGPJS010000534.1:0-2883 GCA_041485505.1 Gemmatimonadota bacterium
AGAAGATTCGCGTCCTGATCGCCAAGCCCGGCCTCGACGGCCATGACCGCGGCGCCAAGGTGGTGGCGGCGGCCCTTCGCGACGCGGGGATGGAGGTGATCTACACCGGCCTGCATCAGACCCCGGAGATGATCGCGACCGCCGCCGTGCAGGAGGACGCCGACGTGGTGGGACTGTCCATCCTCTCGGGGGCCCACATGACACTGTTCCCCAGGGTTCGGAAACTGCTGGTGGAACAGGGCCGGGGAGATGTCCTGGTCACCGGAGGCGGAATCATTCCTCGGGAAGACATGGAAGCCCTCGAGGCCCAGGGGATCGGAAAACTGTTCGGCCCCGGCACCCCGACCACCGATCTGATCAGCTACATCCGATCGTGGGCCGCGACCCATCTCCTGGACTGACTCCTCTCCCGTGACCTCCGCCAAGGCCGGGTCCAAGACCAGCCGACTCCGCGCACTCACCGACGAGTACCTCAGCCTTGCCGAGAAGATCCGGCAGGGAGGAGGCGCCGCGCGCGTCGCCAAGATGCATGAGCAGGGCAAACTCTCGCCGCGGGAACGGGTCGAGAAGCTGCTCGACAAGCACAGCCCCTGGCTCGAGCTGGGCCTGCTCATGGCCTACGATCAGTACGATGGCCAGGCCCCCGCGGCCGGAGTCATCACCGGGCTCGGCGTGGTCGAAAAACGGGAGGTGGTGATCGTCGCGAACGACGCCACCGTAAAAGCCGGCTCCTGGTGGCCGGAGACCATCCGGAAGATGCTCCGGGCGCAGGAAGTTGCGATGCGGCAGCGCATCCCGATCATCTACCTGGTGGACAGCGCGGGGGTTAACCTCCCCTATCAGGGCGGGGTCTTTCCCGGCCAATACGGTGCGGCTCGCATCTTCTACTACAACTCGATCATGCGGCGCTATCTGCATGTGCCTCAGATCAGCGCGGTGATGGGGAGCTGCATCGCGGGGGGTGCCTACCTGCCGGCGCTCTCCGACGTGATCATCATGGTGGATGGGACCAGTTTCATGGGGTTGGGCGGTCCGAACCTGGTGAAGGGGGCCACCGGTCAAACCGTGGACGCCGAGTCCCTCGGCGGTGCCCGCACTCACACGGAAGTGAGCGCGGTCGCCCACTACCGGGCTGCCGACGACACTGAGTGCCTCAAGGAGATCCGGAAGTACGTCGGCCGGCTGCCCAGGCATGAGGGGGTGCAGCACCGCCTTCGGGCCGTCCGCCCGCCGGCCCGCCCGCCCACCGAGCTCTACGACATTCTCCCCAACGATCACCGCATGTCCTACGACATGCACGCGGTCCTTGGCTGCCTCCTGGATGCCGGCGAGCTGGATGAGTTCCAGCCCGGGATCGCCAGGGAGCTGCTCTGCGGGCACGCCCACATCGAAGGTCGGCCGGTGGCGGTGCTGGCCAACGGACGCGGCATCATCAAGGGCAAGCCGGGGGAGCAGCCCCGGTTCGGTGGAATCATCTACACCGAGAGCGCGGAAAAGGCCGCCTTCTTCATCGAGACCGCGAGCCGGGAGCGCTTGCCGCTTCTGTTCGTGCAGGACGTGAGCGGGTTCATGGTCGGACCCGAGGCCGAGCATGCGGGCATCATCCGGGCCGGCGCCCGTTTCGTCGAGGCGATGTCGGCGGCGGTGGTACCCAAAATCGTCTTGACCCTCAACCACGCCTCGGGTGCCGGCTATTACGCCATGGCCGGGCAGGGGTTTGATCCTGACTTCATTCTGAGCTGGCCCACCGGTCGGATGGCAGTAATGGAGGGCGAGTCGGCGGTTGAAGCGGTGCATGGTCCCGAGCTGACCAAGGCCCGCAAGGCCAAGACCGAAGTACCACTCAACGTGAAGGAAGCGATGGACTCCATGCGCGCCGACTACGAGCATCAGCTGGACGCCAAATACGCCGGTGCCCGCGGCTTCGTCGACGGGATCGTTACGGTGGAGGAAACCCGCGACCAACTCGCGTTTCTGCTCCGGGTCTCCAGCAACTACGTGGGCCCCCACATCGGCGCCTTCGTGCTGCCGCCGCTCGATGCGTCGCTCTCTCGCTGAATGAGTGCCATGGCCATTCTCCATGACCACTGTGGTGTGCGTCCGGCCTGCTTCGCGATACTAGCATGTTCAACGCCGAGACGCGGAGGGCGCGGAGTACCGCGGAGAACTGAGTCGATTGCTCATGATAGGTTATCTGGGCTCGCGCGAGTGGGGCGGGGAGCTGAAAGAAAGGCGGCGGGTCTCCGTGAATCTCCCCGTTCTCCGCGTCTCTGCGTTGCAAGGCTGACCTGGGAAGGAAGGGTCGCGCGGTGGGGACCGGGTTTCGGGGTTGGAGGACTCGTCACAGTGATGCTACTGGTCGGCCTGAGGTCGCCACTCCAGGCCCAACAGGCTACCCCGACCATAGGCGCCCCGCCTCAGGTACGACGGGAACCCTCCGACCCCCAGCCGATCCTGCCACCCCAGGAGGCGTTCCTCCGAGGATGGATGCCGCTCGCCGCGACTGGGGTTGACCAGTTCCGGAAGGCACACCCGTCGTGGGACGGACGCGGCGTTTTGATCGGCATCCTGGATAGCGGCGTGGATGCCGGGATCGCCGGGCTGACGGCGACCAGCACGGGAGAACGCAAGATTCTCGACCTCCGCGATTTTTCCGGGGAAGGAGTGGTGCCACTCAGCCGGGCCCTGCCCAAGGGCGATTCGATCGTGGTCGGCGGCCACCCCCTGCGAGGTTTCGGCCGGGTGGTTGCCCTCAACGCCGTGGGTCCTTACTACGCCGGCGTCATCCGCGAGCTCCCCCTCGGCGAGTTGCCCGCCGCGGATCTCAACGGCGATGGGGATGCGGACGACACTCTGGCGGTCGTCGTCACCAAGGCGAGCGAC
>JBGPJS010000535.1:0-2880 GCA_041485505.1 Gemmatimonadota bacterium
GGTCTGGCGACGCGGGCCGAGGTCCAGGTGGCGTATGCCATCGGGGTCGCGGAGCCGGTGTCGGTCCTGGTGGATACCTTCGGTACCGGCAAGGTGCCCGACCGCCGGCTGGAGCTGGCGGTGCGCGAGGTATTCGACCTGACCCCCAAAGGGATCATCACCGCGCTGGCGCTCAAGAAGCCGATTTACGGTCCGACTGCGGCGTACGGCCATTTCGGGCGCCGGCCCGCGGCCATTCGCTACGACAAGGGCAACGGCAAGGGCAAGGCGGAGTTGTTCACGTGGGAGCGGACTGACCGGCCGGAAGATTATCGTCGACACCTACGGCGGTATGGCGCGCCATGGCGGCGGCGCCTTCAGCGGCAAGGATCCCTCCAAAGTGGACCGCTCCGCGGCCTACGCGACCCGCTGGGTTGCCCGCAACATCGTCGAGGCCAAGCTGGCCCACCGCTGCGAGGTCCAGGTGGCCTACGCCATCGGGGTGGCGCAGCCGGTCTCGATCATGGTCGACAGTTTCGGCACCGGGGTCCTGCCCGACGCCCGGCTGGAGAAGATCGTCCGCGAGGTGTTCGATCTCACTCCCAAGGGGATCATCGATTCCCTCCGCTTGAAGCGGCCGATCTACGGTCCCACCGCGGCCTATGGTCACTTCGGGCGCAAGCCCTACACCCGGAGGGTCAACGGCAAGCGGCTCGACTTTTTCACCTGGGAGGCCGCCGATCGGGTCAAGGACTTGCTGTCCGCGGCGCGATAGGAGGGTGAACAGTGAACGGTAAACAGTGAACAGTGAGCAGTGAACAGGAGTCGCCCTCGACTGGCCGCCCTGTTTACTGTTCACTGTTCACCGTTTACGCTTCAAGGCAAGTATGATCGAAGTCACCGTTGCCTCCCTGGGGCTGGACCGGACCACCAACACGCCGGTGGTCATCCTTCGCGAGAAAGAGGGCACCCGGGTGCTGCCCATCTGGATCGGTCCCGCCGAGGCCAGCGCCATCGCCATGGAGCTGCAGGGGATCAAGGCCCCGCGCCCCATGACCCACGATCTCTTCAAGACGGTCATCGTGGGACTGGGCGCCGAGCTCCGGCGGGTCTTGATCAGCGCCCTCAAGGACAAGACCTACTTCGCGGAACTGCTGCTCAATCGGGAGGATCACCTCTTCCAGTTTGACGCCCGCCCCTCCGACAGCATCGCCCTCGCGGTACGGCTGGGCGCGCCCATCTTCACCGACGACCAGTTGCTGGAGCACCCCGGCGAGGAGACCCCCGGACCCGGCTCCGAGATGGGACTCGATGCCGAGAAGCTCAAGCAGCACCTGGAGAAGATGGACCCCCAGGACTTCGGCCGGTTCAATCCGTAGGCTCGCCCGGCACCACCGTTCCCGTTCTGTCCGGCGCAACGCTCCGCAACCGCGTACCACGGAGACGCAGCGTGGCCCTCCGGTTCCTCCGTGACTCCGTGGCGTGCCGTTCTCTCCGGTGCTCTGGCTTCGCCCTCACGTTGATCCTCGTGTTCGGAACCGCCGGGGCCGCGCCGGGGCAGGCGCGCGCCGCGGGGCGGGTGGTGCGTGTCATGCGGGGCGATACCATTCCAGTCTCCGGCGCCGACGTGGTGCTGCATCGGGTCGGGCGCCAAGAGCAGGGTCCCGTCGACTCCATGCCCAGCGACCGAAAGGGCCGATTCTCCTTCCGCTTTCAGCCCGATACCTCCGCGATCTACCTGGTGAGCGCCCGGTTTGCCGGCATCGAGTATTTCTCCCCGCCAGTGCACACCAATCCGGCCCGGCCGGACACCGGCCTGGTTCTCGGGGTGAGCGACACCTCCTCCTCCGCGGCCGTCGACCTCGAGACCCGTCACCTCGTCATCAGCGGACCCGCCAAGGATGGTACCCGGGGTGTCCTCGATATTCTGGTGCTCCGGAATCGCGGGGACCGGACCCGGGTGGCACCCGACAGCCTCACCCCCACCTTCGCCGTACGATTGCCCGCTGGGATGCTGGGTCTCCAGGTCGGACAAGGCGACATCTCGCCCGATGCGGTGACCCTCGGCCGTGACAGCGCCTTGGTGTTCGCCCCGATATCCCCGGGCGAAAAGCAGGTGGTGCTGACCTACACCATCCCGGCTGATCGGCGCCGGCTGGAGATCCCGATCGACCAACCGGTCGAGACCATCAACCTGTTGCTGGAGGAGGCCTCCGCCAAGGCGACGGGTGCGGGCGTGGTCAAGGCCGACTCGCAGACCATCGAGGGGCACAAATTCCGGCGCTGGAGCGGTTCCGCGACCGACCGTGCCGTGGTCGTCGTGGGGTTCGCGGGAGCGGGTGTAGCCTCCTGGGCGCTGCCCGGGCTGGTCGGCCTGGTGGCCGTCGCGTTGATCCTTGCCGGCCTGTTCTTCGGAGTGCGCGGCCTACGGGTCTCCGGTCAGGCCACAGCGCTGAGCCCCCGGGACGGGTTGGTCGAGGCCATCGCGAGGCTCGATGCGCGGTACCTGGGCCAGGAGAGCCAGACGCCGGCTGAGGAGTGGCGTCGCTACCAGGTCGAACGAGCCCGTCTCAAGGCGGAACTCTCGGCTCACCTTGCGGTCGGAGGTTCGGGAGCCTAGCTTAGGCCGCAGTACACAATTGTCGTTCGCGAACGGGGATATTCGGAAGCCGGTGGAAATCCGGCGCGGCCCCGCCACTGTAACGGGCCCGTAGTAGGACCTTGATTAATCAAGGCTCTACTACGGGGACAAAGATCCACCGCTCACACGCCACTGGGAAACCGGGAAGGCGAGCGGCAGCCCGGAGCCAGGAGACCTCGCCGTTCGCGCCACCACACACACCCTCGGGGGAGGGGACGGTGGCGTGACTCGCCGATCATTTTTCGGTTTCGGTCCGCCCA
>JBGPJS010000536.1:0-2879 GCA_041485505.1 Gemmatimonadota bacterium
GGTCCGCTTTTGCTGGCCCAGGTCGCCGATGGTGTACCGCGCGCGTGAGTCGAACAGCGACACCGTGCCCGAGATCCGGCTCTCCCGGATGGCGGGATCGGTATAGGTCAGCGTAAAGTCGTTGATATTCGAGCCGAACTGCCACTGCACCTTGCCCCGCTTCCCGCGACCGAAGAGGTTGGGCTCTTCGAGACCCAGGAAACCGCCGACCCCGGTGCCCTGCCCCAGGGAGGCCCCGAAGTTGATGTTGCCGGTGCGCCGCTCCTCCACCCGGAAGGTGATGTCCACGTCCACATTGTTGGCCGCGGGCTTCACGTCCGGCGACGCGAGGGGCTGCTGGAAAAAGCCCAGGTTCGCGATGTTCTGGTAGGAGCGGATCAGGAGGTCGCGGTTGAAGAGGGCGCCGGGCAGAAGGACAATGGCCTCCCGGATCACCCGTTCGTGGGTCACGTCGTTTCCCACGATGTCGATTCGATTGACCGTCGCAGGCGATTCCTCCCGGATCCGCCAGCGCAGGTCGATCAGCGGGGTCCCTTCCGGTGTGGTTCGCCGGGTCTCCTCGGTTTCGATCCGGGCGTAGATGTAGCCGTTATTGCTGTAGAGGGTCCGAATCTTCTCGGTGGCGGCCTCCCAATCCGTGCGGCTGAACGGCACCCCTGCGGTACTCTTCGCCAGGCGCCCAAAGGGGTTGAACTGGCTCAGCTCATCGGTGGAGAAGCGGCGGTTCCCGGATATGTCGAAGCTCCCGACCTTGTAGGCCTGACCCTCGTCCACCGTGAGCGCGAGCACGGCCTTGCCGGTCGTGGTGTCGACCTGGAGGGAGTCGTGGGTCACCTGGAAGTCCACGTACCCATGATCGGCGTACCAGATGGGCAACCGTTCACGGGTATCCCGGTCCAGCTTCTGGTCATCGTACTGGCCCCGCTGGAACCACCAGAACCCCTCCGGGTGAGTCGCCATGTGCTTGACGATCTGCTTGTCCGAGAAGCTGGTATTCCCGTCCACCACGATCTGGCTGAGCGCGACCCGGCTCCCTTCTTCCACCGCGAACACCAGCCGAACCTGCTCCGCCGGCTCCGGGATCTCGGTCACTGTCACCTTGGCCGCGTAGTACCCTTGGGTCCGGTAGAGCGAGTCGATTCCGGCCCGGCCCCGGGCCACCGCCGCGCGATCCAGGGGCCGGCCGGCGGTCAGCCGGACCCGGTCCCTGACCGCGCGCTCGGAGAGCCGCTCCACTCCCTTGACCGTCCACTTCTGGAGTACCGGCCGCTCCTTGACCCGGATGAGAAGGCCCAGGTGGCCTTCGAGGTCCCGTTGCACCACCGAGACGTCATCGAACTGGCCGGTTCGGAACAGGGCGCCGACGGCACGCTGAATGTCCCGGTAGTTGGTGGGTTGGTGGAGAACGATCCCGGCGGTCCCGATGATCTGGGCGGTGGTGAGTCGAACGTTTCCCTCGACGAGAATAGTGTCCACCGGGGGGACGGCGGCTTCCTGGGCCTGCGCGGCGAGATGGGCGGCTCCCAGCAAACAGGAGACGAGCAGCAGCGGAACGAGCCGATAACGCATGCGTGACGGAGATGAAAGAGGCGGCGCCGTCCGCGGGGCGGATGGCGCAGGTGGAATCAGGCCTTGGTGCCCGTCAGGGCGCGGAACGCGAGATGTTCACCGTCGGGGGCCACGTCGACTTCGATTTCATCCCCGCGGCCGAACTCACCCAACAAGATCTTCTCGCTGAGCGGGTCCTCAATGTACTTCTGGATGGAGCGCTTGAGCGGGCGCGCCCCGTAATTCTGGTCATAGCCGTGGTCCACCAGGAAGTCCACCGCCGCGGGGGTGAGCCTCACCTCGTCGCCCAGCCGGCGTTGAACCTCCTTGAGGAGGATGGTGACGATCTGGGCGATATGTTCCTTGGCCAGCGGGTGGAAAACGATGGTGTCGTCGATCCGGTTCAGAAACTCCGGATTGAAGACTTTGCCGATCTCTTCCCGGATCTTCTCCGACATCTTGTCGAAGGAGGTCTTGGCGTCGGAGCCGTGGAATCCGAGGGTCTTGCCCTGCATGATGTCCCGGGCGCCCACGTTCGAGGTCATGATGACCACGGTATTCTTGAAATCGATCAGGCGGCCGTAATTGTCGGTCAGGTGGCCTTCATCCAGCACCTGGAGCAGGATGTTAAAGACATCGGGGTGCGCCTTCTCGATCTCGTCCAGCAGCACCACCGAGTAGGGTTTCCGCCGAATGGCCTTGGTGAGGGCCCCGGAGTCCTCATAACCGACGTAACCCGGTGGGGCGCCGATCAGGCGGGAGACCGAAAACTTCTCCATGTACTCCGACATGTCGACCCGGATGAGTGCCGCGGGATCCGCGAACAGGAACTTGGCCAGGGCCCGGGCCAGCTCGGTCTTCCCCACCCCAGTCGGGCCGCAGAAGATGAACGAGCCGATCGGGTGCTTGGGATCCTTGAGCCCGGCGCGGGACCGGCGGATGGCCCGCGAGATGGCCTTGATGGCCTCGTCCTGGCCCACCACGGTGCCATGCAGCTCATCTTCCATCCGGAGCAGCCGGGCGGTCTCCGCTTCCTGGAGCCGGGTGACCGGGATCCCGGTCCACCGGGAGACGATGAACGCCACCGCCTCTTCGTCGATGAGGGGGCGGCGGATCTGGCGCTCCCGCTCCCATTCCTCCTGCTTGAGCCGGATCTGGTTCTGGAGATCGCGCTCCTGGTCCCGCAGCGCCGCCGCGCGCTCGAAGTTCTGGTCCCGCACGGCGTCTTCCTTGTCCAGGTTCACCTTTTCCAGCGCCGCCTTGAGATTGGCCACCTCGGCGGGGGGGACCTGCGAGGCCAGCCGCGCCCGCGCGCCGGCCTCGTCGATCAC
>JBGPJS010000537.1:0-2872 GCA_041485505.1 Gemmatimonadota bacterium
AAGCTGCACCGCCCGGCTCGACGATGCCGGGATTGCCGAGTGCGTATGGAAGCAGGGCGAGGGGTCGGGGGCACCCGTCAGCCACCAAGGTGGCCTTGACGGGAAGGCCTTCTCATGGAAGCAATCCCCTCACAGATCCTCCCATAGATCTCGCCATGCCGGGTTCATGGATTGGATTAACTGGATCGCCTTTGCGGGATCCGTAAACACCCTCCGACGCCGGCACGATGCTGGGCCACTCGCCGCCTCAGGTCCCGGGTGACACCGGTGTAGAGGACCTTTCTGGTCGCGTTGGTGAGCAGGTAGACGAAATAGTAGCGCCGGCCCGGCATGGAGCCAGGATACCCCGCAACATCAACGGCGGCTCAAATCGGCGGTGGGGGATTGCTTCGGGCCCGGCGCGGTGCGCCGGGGCCCTCGCAATGACAGAAGGGGACCGGGGCACTCGCAATAACACAACCAATGACGAGGCAGCTTGTTCAGAGCTTCCTTAGCCGTTAGCCATTAGTCGTTAGCCTGTTCGAACACGTTCAACCCTCCCAGGGCGATGCCCCAGGAGGGTTGTTTCATTCGAGGATACCGACGGCCAATGGCTAACGGCCAATGGCTTGATGGCTAACAGCTAACGACTACTCACCGGCACCGCCCCCCGGGCGGGATCGAAGTCCGGCACCAGGCGCTTGAGGAACCGGCGCAGCTCCTCGTCCGGCCAGCCCTGCTGCGCCGCCGTGATGAGATCTTCCACCACCGTGCTGATCCCCACCGGGAGCACCGCGTTCTTGGCTCGGAGCACCTTGGGATGGTCGGTCGGAATCGCGTTCTCCGCACTGAAGAAGAGTTCTTCGTACAGTTTCTCCCCCGGCCGGACCCCGGTGAAGCGGATCTCGATGTCCTTGCCGGGTTCCCGCCCGGAGAGCCGGATCAGGTCGGCCGCCAGATCGGCGATCTTGACTGGCTCGCCCATATCCAGCACGAACACCTCCCCACCCCGGCCCAGCGCTCCCGCCTGCAGCACCAGCTGCACCGACTCAGGAATGGTCATGAAATAACGGCGCATTTCGGGGTGGGTCACCGTCACCGGGCCTCCCTCGGCGATCTGCCGCAGGAAGGTGGGCACTACGCTGCCCCGGCTCCCCAGGACGTTGCCGAACCGCACCGCCACGAAGTTCTTGTTGTGGCTCTCCGCCGTCTGCTGCACCAGCTGTTCCGCCACCCGCTTGGTGGCCCCCATGACGTTGGTGGGGCGCACCGCCTTGTCGGTCGAAATCAAAACCAGGTGCTCGACCCGTCCTTCCGCCGCCAACTGCACCACGTTCCTGGTGCCGAGCACGTTGTTGGTGACCGCCTCGCCGATGTTGGCCTCCATGAGCGGAACGTGTTTGTGGGCCGCCGCATGGAACACCGTGTACGGGTCATAGCGGGTGAAGATCTGAGCCAGGTGATCGCGATCCCGGACAACGGCGATGACCGGCTCGAACCGGATGTTGGGGAACCGCTCGGTCATTTCCTGCATGACCGCGAAGATCGAATTCTCGCCATGACCCAGCAGGATGATCCGGGCCGGCCCCAGGCGACCGAGCTGCCGACAGAGCTCGCTGCCGATGGAGCCGCCGGCGCCGGTGACGAGGACAGTTTCTCCGGTGCCCAGGGCGCGGACCTGCTCCATGTCGGTCTTGACCGCCTCGCGCCGGAGCAGGTCCTGGATCTCGACCTGGCGGAGGTGGGTAATCGAGACCCGGCCCGAAAGAATGTCCACCATGCCGGGAACGGTCCGGGTCTTCACTTCGGCCAAATCGGCGGCGCGGACCACCTCGCGGATCACCCGACCGGACGCGGTGGGCATGGCGATGATCACTTCGTCCACGCCGAGCTGGCGCGCGATGTCGGGAATGTCGGCCAGGGCACCGAGCACCGGGAGATCGTGAAGCCGGTGGCCGTGCTTCCGGGAGTCGTCGTCCACGAACCCGACCGCCCGAAGCCCCAGCTCGGGATGATCCAGCAACTGCCGCACGATGGTCCCACCCGCCGAGCCGGCGCCAGCCACCAGCACCCGACGAGCGGAGGCATCCTGCACTCCATTGCGGCGCCGGGCGGCGATGCGCAACAGGAGGCGGGGCAGCGAAACCGCGGCCCCGGTGAGGCACCAGTCGATGAAGAGAACGGAGAGGGGGACGCGGGCCGGTACCGCCCCAAGCCCGGGGAGGACTACCGCGCCGAGCAATGAACTGGCAATCCCCGCCACCGCGGTAGCGAGGAGCAGGCTTTCGAGCTCCGCCACGCTGGCGTAGCGCCACAGCCGCCGGTAGAGCCCGACGGCATAGAAGACAAGGATCTTGACGGGAATCGCCACGGCCAGGAAGACCACCGCGATCCTGCCCTGGTCCGGCCCCCAGGAAAACCCCTCGAATCGAACCAGGTAAGCGAGCAGCGTCGAGAGTGCCAGGAGCTGCACGTCGAGAATCAGGAGATAACGATTACGCGGTCGGCTCAGCATGCGGTATGTGTCATCAAGAAGGGCATCCGTACCCGGGGCGCGACGCACAGCCGCGCGGCCTCACGGCATCGAAACGCCCGACAGCCGAGAGGACACTTGATCGTTTCGAACTTGTCTAAGGAGGATACACGTCGCCGTGACAAT
Source organism: Gemmatimonadota bacterium (assembly GCA_041485505.1). Classification (GTDB taxonomy): domain Bacteria; phylum Gemmatimonadota; class Gemmatimonadetes; order Gemmatimonadales; family GWC2-71-9; genus JBDUEA01. The sequence goes on from JBGPJS010000537.1 coordinate 2,639, forward strand.
TGGCTAGGTGAGTGGCTCATCCCGCCCGAACCTCGCGAGGCGCCGCCAGCGCCAGCGGTTCCGCCCCTCCGGTGAGGCGGCGAGGGCCTGCCACCTGGGGGGGGGCTCGGCCGGCCAGACGTGCCGGCGGAGCACTTGGACCAGGCCGAGCGGGCTCCGGGAGAGCGCGAGCGCCAGGCAGAGTTCCGGCACCACGATGGGCCGGGTCTGCCGGCGCTCCCGGTAGGTGCGGCG
>JBGPJS010000538.1:0-2862 GCA_041485505.1 Gemmatimonadota bacterium
CCCGCCACTCACCGGTAGGTGGGTTTGGTCCTTGATGGGCGTAAGCGTGATCCTGGTCGGCGCCTGCAGCGCGCCGGCCGGGATCGTGAGGGTGTAGGTCACACCGCTCGTCGAGGTGGCGGTGAGGGTGCCGCCCGCCGGCCCGATCGAATCGCTCACCGCGCGGGAGCCTTCCAGCGTCACGTTGCTCCCACCAGTAGGGGGGCCACTGCTATCACCGCTGCACCCGAGTGCTGCCAGCGCCCCGATGGTGATGGCGCCGAGGGCGCCGGCGCTCAGAAAGCCATTGATAGAATGACCTGACATTGGATCCTCCATGGGCGCTGCCGTGTTCCCCTGTTCACCGTTCACTGTTCACTGTTCCCTGTTCCCTCTTCCCTGTTCCCTGTTCCCTGTTCCCTGTTCCCCGTTCCCTGTTCCCCGTCCCCGTTCGCTCACCTCGACCACTCCTCCACCACCGCCACCAGCTCGCCACTGCTCCGGACTTCGCGCTTCTCCCCGGTTCCAATCCGCTCAATCACGGCGCTGAACACACCATCCGGATCTTGCTCGGTCCGGCGGATCCGGACCATGAAGTAGCCGAACCGTTCGCCGGCGGCGGAGTCGATGGGAGTCGTCAGTGGTTGCGGGTCTGGCATACAGGCGACATGTTACGCCCCAGTTGCCAAAGGGGCGCCACATGAGGCGCCAAACCTTTTCGGTACAGGCATTTGGCACCATGCTTCGGCTTACCTCTCTTGGTCGACTCGAGCTCGCCTCTGACGGCGTCCTCCTCCTGCCTGGACGCCGGAAACTGCTTGCCGTGCTGGTCTACCTCGCCAGAACCTCGCGTCCCGTCACCCGATCCCAGCTGGCCGATCTGTTCTGGCCGGTCGAAGACGAGGTCCGGGCCCGTCGCTCGGTGCGCCAAGCGCTGGCCGAGCTTCGGCGCGCGGTCGGTGACGCGCTTCTGGAACGGGATGACGCGCTGGCAATTGGCAGCGGATCGCTGGAGCTCGATGCCGTCCAGCTCGAGGCCGCCGTAGCAGCCGGTGACTACCAAGGCGCCGTGGATCTCTGGGGTGGTGAATTCCTGGTCGGCATGGAGGACGCGGGCAGTGAAGACCTTCGGGCCTGGCTCGAAGCCGAGCGTCAAGCACTCCGAAGACAGTTTGGGTTCGCGGCTGGGAAGCTGGCTGATGAGGCCGAGCGCCGGGGGGCATGGAACGCCGGCCTGGCGATAACGGCGAGGTGGAGCGAGGCGCTTCGGTACGATGAATCGGCCAACCTGCGACACCTCCGGCTCCTGGCGCTCGCTGGGCGAAGAGCGGAAGCCGCCGCTCGACACGCGGCCTTTATCGAGCGCCTCCGAGCGGAGATCGGCGAGGAACCGTCGGCGGAGTTCCTGCGATTTACCGTCGGCGCCGCAGCCTCAGCCCCTGGCGAGCTATCCAAGTTGCCCGGCGGCGTGGCGTTGCTCACACCGGACTTGCTGGGGCGCGAGGCGGAGTTCGCGCTGCTGGCCAGCCTCTGGGAGGGTGTGAGCCGCGGCCAACCGGCGCTGGCCCTTATCGAGGGCGAGGAAGGGACCGGTAAGAGCCGCCTGCTCGAGGAATTCCTCCGCTGGCTGGGCCAACGGGAGCCCCGAACCCTGGTGCTTCGGGCCAGAGCCTTCGAGGCCGAGCGGGATCGGCCCGGAGTCCTGTTACGCCATCTGCTGGCCAGGCTCCCACTCGCCCCGGGTCTGGTCGCCTCCCCGCCAGCCACCATCGCCACACTGGCGTCGCTGGTCCCTGAAATCGCGGAGCGATTTCCCTCCCTGCCAGCGGAAGCGCCGGCCGACCCGCTCGCCGAAGCGGTGGCGCGCGCACTGGCGGCTGTCGCGAGCGAAGCCCCCGTGATCATCGCGGTGGATGATGCCCATGACGCCGATCCGTTGAGCCGCGAGGTCCTGGAGTCGCTCTACCGGCGGCCCCCAGCGGGAGTGCTGCTGATCATGACCGCGATCCCGGAACAGTTCCCGGCGCTTCACGACCTGGACCGGCGGCTCGACGGTGGCGGGGGGGGGCTGGTCCGGATCCGGCTGGCGCCCTTCGGCGAGCGGGACGTCGAACGGATCGTCGCCAGCATGGCGGAGTTCGCGCCTTCGGACCGCCGCGCCTTGGCCGAGCGATTGTACGCGGAGAGCGGCGGGATCCCGCTCGCGGTCGTGGAGATGGCGACGACCCTGGCGGACCAGGGAATCATCGCGCCGGGCCCGGATGGGGTGTGGACCCTCCGGGCCCATCTCGCGGAACGGCCGCTGCCGCTGCCGGCCTCTCTTCGCGAATCGACCACAGAACGGCTTCGCCAACTATCCGCCGGGGCCCTCCGGGTGCTCGAAGCCGTGGTGGTTCTGGGACGGGACTCGGAGCTGGGGGTGCTCCGTGAGGTCACCCGACTCGATACCGCCCAGCTCGACGCCGCGCTCGACCAGCTGATTGGACGGCGCTTCCTCAGGGCATCGGCCGATGGAGCAGGTGGTCTCGAGTTTACTCATGAGACGATGCGGCAGGCGGTCTCTCAGGGAACCCCGCCGCCTCGGCGAGAGGAGCTGCATCGCCGGGCCTGGCGGGCCCTGCGGCGAGGACCGACCCGGGGAGAGGACTCGACTCGGCGCGCGGCACTCGACTACCACCGGGGCCGCAGCGGAGCCGGGATCGGCCCCTGGTTCCACCGCCACGCGCGAGCCGTCCTGGTATCGGGACTCGCCGTGCTGGTCCTGGGTCTCGCCGTGATGGTGGTCGCCCGGCTCGGTCCGCCACCATCGAGCTCGACGATGGCCGTCATCGTCCCCAGCTTTCAGGTTGAAGGGGATTCGAGCCTGACGTTCCTGGGCCGGGC
>JBGPJS010000539.1:0-2847 GCA_041485505.1 Gemmatimonadota bacterium
CGTCCCCCGCGGTAGCCGGAGGGTGATCTCTTCGCCGACCTTGCGATCGGTCAGGGCCCGTCCCAGGGGGGAACCGAGAGAGATATGCCCATCTTCGACGTCCATCATTTCGGCCACAACCAGGGTATAGGTGTCGCGATCGTTGGTCTCGAGATCGAGGACGGTGACGCGGGAGCCGAGGCCGACGCGGTCGCTGGGGGACTCGGTGTTGGCCAGCTGGCTCAACTGGCTGAGGCGCTGGTGGAGCTGGCCCAGCCGGGCCTGCACGAACTGCTGGCGCTCCAGGGCGGCCTTGTACTCCGAGTTTTCCCGGAGATCGCCCAGCTGGACCGCCTGATGGATGGCCTGGGGGATCAGGATATTCAATTCATGGCTGAGCTGTTCGACCTCCTTGCTCAGCTTCTCCCGCATTTCCCGAATCATGAGAATCGCGCCAAGGCAAAAGGAACCGCCCTGGGAGGACGGATGGTCCCCCCGGGCGTCGGTCGGTTCGAGTCAAAGATAGCGCGAGAAGTGCGAACCCCGATAGAGGGCCGGGAAGTAGTTGCGGGAGTGATGGTTAGGAGTTGAGGAAAGGGCCGAATGGCCCAATGGCCCATCGGCCGATTGGTTGAGGATTGGACGATCAGGTAGATTCCCCCCATGACTCGACTCTCATTCTTCCGATACCTGAGCCTGGTACTGCTGGCATCAGCCCCAGGGCTCGCCCGGGCGCAGGCGACCTCGGTCAATACCGAGCCGATGCCGGTGGCGGCGGACTCGGTGGCCTGGTCCCTCCTGATCGACGTCCGCTCGGTAGACAGCACCATCCTGGTCGACGCGCGCTACGCCGGCGTCAACAACTTCACCGGGGCCGTCCTGCCGGGATATGAGGCCAACAAGGCCTTCCTCCGGCGGGAGGCGGCGGAAGCGCTGGGTCGAGTCCAGCAACGACTCAAGACCGGGGGGCTCGGGCTCAAGGTGTTCGACGGCTACCGGCCGGTCCGCGCGAGCATGGCGATGGTGGACTGGGCCAACCGGGTGAACCGGAGCGATCTGTTGGACGGCTACATCGCCCGGCGCAGCCGGCACAACATGGGGGTGGCGGTGGATCTCACCCTGGTGGACCTGGTCACCAGCACCGAGTTGGACATGGGCACCCCGTTCGACACCTTCAGAGAAGAGGCTCATACCGCCAACGCCACCGGCCGGGTGGCCCGCTATCGTGAGGTGCTGGTACGGGCCATGGAAGAGGAAGGGTTCAAGAACTACGATCAGGAGTGGTGGCATTTTTCCTACGAGGTGTCGGATCCGATGCCGTTTGATGTGCCAGTGAAGTAGTTCCGAGGTCCGAGTTGCGAGGTCCGAGTTGCGAGGTCCGAGTTGCGAGTTCCGAGTTGCGAGTTCCCAGGAACGCCGGCCATGCTGCCCTCGGACCCTTGACCCGGAACTCGGAACTCGGAACTCGGAACTCGGAACTCCGAACTATCTCTTCCCCCAGGCCTCCAGGTTCCGCTCAATCTGCCGGGCGTGAACCTCCAGATGCTCGGCGTAGGTGTGCATCCACTTCTCCACCCCGTAGGTGCCGACTTCCGTGTGTTTTCCCTGTTTGCTCCAGTCCTGCTCCGTCAGCCGGTTGAGCAGCGGGACGGTGTTGGCGCGGACTGCCTCGATGGCGGCGAGCGCCGGCTCGAGGGGCAGAGCGTGATAGTCGAACACGGTGGCCCAGCGGTCCTGGTCATAGCCCACGATCAGCGGATCGGTCTCCGCCAGGAGATAGCGGATCCGCATGTGGGCATTGGTCTCGCTGTCGGCGCAGTGCACCACGATCTCGTGGACGGACCACTTGCCCGGAGCGGGCCGCCATTTCATGGCCTCCGCGGGGACCCTTGACAAGGTGCGCTTGAGGAGGGCGGGACCCTCGGCATAGCGGCGGATGAGGGCGGCGCGTTCAGTGGGGGTCATGGCGGGAAGCTCCGGATCAGGTGGAGGTGTTGGCAGTGCTAGCCGTTAGCCATTGGCCCTTAGCCGTTAGCCAACAGAGCTGGTGAAAGGTATACAACGGGTGGCCCGGGTTCGAAGTGTCGGACCCGATGGCTTGGGTCAGGGCGGCAGCTCTTCCCAAACCCAAAGGCTAACGGCTAATGGCTCCCAACCGGCGGACCTTGGCGCCCCCATTCCCGACTACTACATTAGGAGTCCCCTTGCTGCTTCCTTGACTCACATGCCCCTTGTAAGTAAAGTCTGCACTGCATTTTTATGCTTCCGCTCGCCCCCGTCGCCAGGATGAACCGTTCCATGCCGCTTCGGACCATCACCGGTCGGCGCGCGCTCGGCTGGGTTGCGGTGCTCGCCGCGCTGGCCGCCTTCGGTTGCGCCAAAGACTACCCCCAGACCACCCTCCTGCCGCGCGCCGATTTCGCCCGGCTGGCGGACGATCTGTTCACCCGGACATGGGAGCTGGCGCTCTTCGTCTTCATCGTGGTCGAAGGGGTGCTGGTCTACGCCATGTGGCGGTTCCGGGCCCGCCCGGGAGCGACGGCGCCGGAGCAGACCCACGGCAATACCCAGCTCGAGATTATCTGGACCATCATCCCGGCCGTCATTCTCGCCTTCATCGCCGTCCCCACCATCCGAACCATCTTCAAGATGGCCGCACCGGTGGGAGCCGACGCGCTGCAGGTCGAGGTGATCGGCCACCAATGGTGGTGGGAGTTCCGCTATCCCAGCCTCAACATCGTCACGGCGAACGAGCTCCATGTACCGGTGGGGCAGACGGTGAATCTGCAGATGACCACCGCGGACGTGGTTCACAGCTTCTGGGTGCCGCAGTTCGCCGCCAAGCGGGATGTGTTCCCCAATCGTCAG
>JBGPJS010000540.1:0-2839 GCA_041485505.1 Gemmatimonadota bacterium
CCTTCGGCGAAGAGAATCAGATTGAGCGAGTCGTAGGGCCAGTCGGGCAGCGACACCTCGGTGGGAACCATGCCGAGCTTCCTCATCGCCTCCAGCGACGCGCGATCCACGTCGGTGGCGGGGCTTTCCTTCATCCAGGCGGGGAAATATCCGACCTTCAACCCACCGACCGTCGCTCCGACATCGAAGTCGAGCCGGCTCGGCACGCTCGCGACGTCGCCCGGCTCCGGACCGGAGATGGCCTGCAGCACCAGCATCGCGTCTTCGACGCCGCGGGTCATGGGACCCAGCTTGTCGAGCGACCAGCAGAGAGTCATCGCCCCGGTGCGCGGCACCCGGCCATAAGTGGGCCGGAGGCCGGTGACGCCACAGCGCATGCTGGGACTCACTATGCTCCCGCCGGTCTCGCTTCCGATGGAGAATGCCACCAGGCCCGCGGCGGTGGCCGCTCCCGGCCCTGCACTGGATCCGGATGCGCCCTCTTCGAGCAACCATGGATTCATGGTCTGGCCGCCAAACCAGATGTCGTTGAGCGCGAGCGCGCCGAGACTCAGCTTGGCGACCAGTACCGCGCCGGCTTGGTAGAGGCGGGCGACGACCGCCGAGTCGGCGGTGGGCACCCGATTCCTGAAGGGCTCGGCGCCCCAAGTGGTGGGAATGTTGGCGGTGTCGAGGAGGTCCTTTACACCGAAGGGAATACCGTGCAACGGCCCCCGATATTTGCCCGCCGCGATCTCGGCGTCCGCCTTCCTGGCCGCGACGAGCGCGGAGTCACCGGTGAGCGTAATGACGCAGCGCAGCTTGGGATCGAAGCGCTCGATCCGCGCGAGATATATCCGGGTGAGGCGCTCCGAGGTGAGCTTCCTGGTCTGGATCCAGCGGGAAAGGCGGGTCACCGGCGCGAAGGCGATCACGTCGTCGCTGGCGGGGAGCGGGCCGGGGTCGACCTTGCTCCGAACGAAGCGGTCGTGCTGGGGACTCGCGTTCCAGCCCTCGAAAACCGGATTCCACCGGGTGGCGGGTGCCAGGCCGTCTTCCAAGACGATCTTCCGGGGGCCGGTGCGCCGTTCCAGGAGCGCCGCCATCGATTTGCGCCAACTGTTCGCCGCCATCTCCCGCTCGGCCGCCGTCATTGTCACCTGGGCAAGCTGTTCGGCTTCGGCGAAGGTAGCCGGCGAGACCTCGGGGCCCACGGCCGGCGCGGTGCCAAAGGTGGGGGGCGCGCCCGGCGTGGCGGGCGGTGATGAGGCGGGAAGCTGCGCCCTGCTCCGGCACGCGGCAATGGCGCCGAGGAGACCGATGGGGGCCTGGACCAGGAACTGGCGACGGGTGTTCATGGAGTATCCACCCTCTTACTCCCAATCTTCACCGTTGACGGCTGCCGCTCCGCCTGCAGGCGCTTGGCGACCGCCTCGGCGCCTCGAAGGGCCCGGAGCAGATTTCCGCCCGCCAGTTTCTTCAGATCCGAGTCGCTCCAGCCCCGGCGAATCAATTCGGCGAAGAGATTGGGGAACATCGAGACGTCCTCGAGCCCCTCGGGACCGAGTCCCATGCCGTCGAAATCACTGCCGATCCCCACCTGGTCCACCCCCGCCACCTTTCTCACATGCTCGATATGGTCCGCCACGTCGGCTACTGTGGCCCGGGGCAGCGGGTGGGCATCGCGATATTCTCTCGAAATCCGCTGCTTCTCCGCGTCGTCCTTCACGCTGTCCGTCAGCGGCTTCAACGCGGCCTCTTCCCCAGTTTCGGCGTCCCTCACCTCCTGGGAAACGAAGCCCGGAACGAAGGTGACCATCACCACGCCGCCGTTCTTCGGCATCCGGGCCAAGATGGAGTCTGGGACATTACGGGGATAGTCCACCAGCGCCCGCGCTGAGGAATGGGAAAAGATGACTGGAGCCTCGGAAGCGGTGAGCGCGTCGCTCATGACGCCGGGCGAGACATGGGACAGATCCACCAGCATGCCGAGCCGGTTCATCTCCCGGACGACTTCCTTGCCGAAATCGGTGAGGCCGCCGTGTCGAGCCGAATCCAGGGCCGCATCCGCCCAATCGAGGGTGACGTTGTGGGTGAGCGTCATGTATCGGGCACCGAGGTCGTAGTACGAACGCAGGGCACCCAGAGAGTTCTCGATCGCGTGCCCTCCCTCCAGGCCGAGGAGGGAAGCCAGCCGGTGCTTCCTGAAGGCCCGTTCGATATCGTCGGCCGAAAGCGCGAGCTGCAACGCCTCGGGGTAGCGGGCGATCATCCGCTTCGCGATGTCGAACTGCTCCAGCTGGACTCGGGCATAGCCGCTGTCCTTGATCTCGCCGGGGATGTAGATGGACCAGAACTGCGCGCCGACCCGACCTTCCTTGAGTCGCGCCAGGTCGGTGTAGCCCGGCACCTGGCCGCGAAGATCGTATGCCGCCACGTCACCGGGGGCATCCTTGAAGGTCCGGATCTCCCAAGGCAGATCGTTGTGCCCGTCAATGAGGATGGTAGAGGCCAGAAGTTTCCGGGCGTGCTCGAGGGCAGGGTCAGTCTGCGCGGCCATTTGCGGAACAACGAGGAGGAGGGGAAGGAGAGGGAACAGGGAACAGGGAACGGGGAACGGGAACTGGATTGCGCGCGCCGAGTGTCGCATCAGAGGCTCCTGTTGGGGCCGATCCTGGTTGGTCGCCTAGCGATGCGCCGTCGGCGTGAGGTCCCGCACGGTTCCCGGTTCCCGGTTCCCCGTTCTCCGGCCCAATTGAACCAGCTCCGGCCGGCGCTCGAATTCGGGACAGATGGTCCGGTCGAACTCGTAGGGCCCGCCGTGCTCCGCGTCCACCCAGGGGAAGCCGCGGCAGACCGC
>JBGPJS010000541.1:0-2762 GCA_041485505.1 Gemmatimonadota bacterium
GGCCCCGGCGCTGCAGGCCACGGGCGTCGACCTCACCCTACCGCTCCGCAACGACAGCCCCGGCGCCGGAGCGCGCCGGTCCCGCACCCGGGACGCGCTCGTCGCCGGACAGTTGGCTCTGTCGCTCCTGCTGTTGGTGGCGGCGGGACTGTTTCTGCGGGCCTTGGAACGGGGCCAGCGGGTGGATCCCGGCATCGACACCGGAAATGTCACCACGGCGTCCTTTGACGTGGGAACCTTCGGCTATGACGAGGCCCGGGGCCGGCTGTTCTACTGCCGGCTCAAAGACCGGCTGGCCGGGGTTCTTGGCGTGGCCGCCATCTCCTACACGAGAATGCTGCCGCTTTCGATGAGCATGGTGGCGGAAGAGATTCAGGTGGATGGCTACCGGCCACAGCCCGGGGAGGGCGATCGGGTCACCCTCGCGTTTGCCCAGGTGGATCCCGATTATTTCCGGGTGGTGCGGATGCCGATACTTCGTGGACGATCATTCGGTACGGCCGACGCTGCCACGGCTCCTCCGGTGGCCGTGGTGAACCAAACCTTCACGCGGCGCTTCCTATCAGGTGGAGACCCGATCGGGCGGTCCTTCCGGATGGACACCACCGTGATCACGATCGTCGGGGAAGCGCGGGACGCGAAGTACGCGACCCTGACCGAAGAGCCCGCGCCCTTCGCCTACTTCCCGTTGTCCCAGCGCTGGCATCCGGCCGAGAATCTGCTGGTCCGAAGCGAGGGCGATCCCTTGATGGTTGGTGCCGCCATTCGTGACGCCGTCCACGGGCTCGACGCAACGCTGCCGGTGCCCCTGGTCACCCCTCTCAAGGCGGCCACCAGTATCGTCCTGCTGCCCCAGCGGGTAGCGGCGTACGTCACGGGCGCGCTCGGTCTGGTTGGGCTGCTGCTCGCGGCGGTGGGCCTCTACGGCGTCATCGCCTACTCCGTGAGCCAGCGTACCAGGGAGATCGGCGTTCGCATGGCGCTCGGCGCCAATCGGGGCGCCGTGCTCCTTTTGGTAGTGCGCGATGCGATGCGACTCGTGGTCATCGGGATGGCGATCGGGATAGTACTAGCGGTCGCGGCGACGTGGGTGATGACGCCGTTTCTGTTCGGGGTGAGCCCTGTGGATGGGCTGACGTTCGCCGGGGTTCCGTTGCTCCTGGCCGGGGTGGCGATTCTGGCCAGTTACCTGCCGGCGCGGCGGGCGGCCGCGATGGACCCGATGACCGCGCTCCGGGGCGACTAGCCGAAGCTCGGGGGGGCTACTGCCCCTCGGCCTCACCCTCCTTCTGCCCCTCCGCGAGCGCGGCGTGCAACATTTCGATCAGCTGGGTCCGTCCATCCGACGGCGCCAGGTCATCTCGAATCTTAATCTCCGCTCCGGCCGCCCTGTCGTGCACCACCAAGTACTTCGCGATCGTCCGAACCTTCCTGAGCTCCTGCCGTCCCTGAATCGTCACGTAGATCCGCTCGTCGCTCACCGTCTTCCCCTCCAGCGCACCGATGTCATTCCAGGCGATCCGAGTGGAACCGAGGATCGAGCTGGAGACCAGGCCCTCATGATCCGCGCGGATGTTGAAACTGAGATTCCAAACCAGCAGCACCGTGAAACCGAGGGTCGCCGCGAGGCCGGCGAGCCCGCGGCCGATGCGCTCGAGGAGATCGAACTCCCCGAGGAACGCCGAGGCGAGCAGCACCAGACCCAGGAGAAGGAGCAGGCAGACCCACGCCCGGCTCGACCAGGGAAAGCGCAGCACGATCTGGTTGGCGCCTTCGGGGACGAAGAATGATGGCATCCGGGGCTATCTCAGGAGGTCTTCCAGTTGCACCGAGGTGTCGGTCTTGGCGTCGCGGTATTTCACGATGACCGGAGCGTAGAGAGCGATCCCCGCCTCGGCACCGGGGCCCGACCTCACCGGCCGAGTGCCGGGGACGACAACGGCGCCTGGGGGGATCTCGAGGGGCCGATCCCCGTCTTTCCGATAGGAACGGCCGTTCACCACATCGAACACGACGGTGCCGCCGGTGAGGATCGTGCCGGGCGCCAGCACCGCGCCGGCCCGCACCACCGTCCCCTCGTAGACCCCGCAGTTGCCACCCACCAGGACCTCGTCCTCGATGATGACCGGCAGCGCTCCCACCGGCTCCAGTACCCCGCCGATCTGAGCCCCCGCGGAGAGGTGAACCCGCTTGCCGATCTGGGCGCAGGAGCCGACCAGGGCGTGGGAGTCGACCAGGGTTCCCTCATCCACATAGGCGCCGACGTTGATATACATCGGTGGCATGCAGACGACACCCCGGGCCAGGTAGCAGCCATCCCGGACCGCGGAGCCACCGGGAACGATCCGGATACCGTCCCCGGGGCTGATCTTCTTCAGGGGATAGGTGTCCTTGTCGAAGAACGGAAACGGCCCGCCGGCTGCTGCGGGCTCGATTCTGCCGAGGCGAAAGCCCAGAAGAATGCCGGCCTTGACCCACGCGTTGGCGCGCCAGACCCCGTCGGCGCCCGGCTCCGCGGCCCGGACGGTTCCGGCGTTGAGGGCGCTCTTGAGGGCCGTGAACGCTCTGAGGGCCGCGGCCTCGTTCCCCGGCGTGACTCCGCCGGTGAAGCGCTCGATTGAAGCGCGGAGATCGTCAGTCTTAGGAGAGGAGATCATCGATATGCCGAGTTCGGGAAAAGCCTGACACGGATCAACCCGGAAAAGCCGGATCACACGGATCGTTCCACTTGAGGGTGGGTCCGGTGCCCGCGTCGAGGAGGA
>JBGPJS010000542.1:0-2758 GCA_041485505.1 Gemmatimonadota bacterium
CGACTACCGGCAGCATCTCGAAGTCGAGACCCCCGAGCACGTCGTCCTCGACTATGAAATCGCCGGCCTGGGATCAAGGGCCCTCGCGGCCATCGTGGACACCATCATCCTCACGGTCTGGACCATCGCGGTGGTCGCGGTCGGCGCGCTGCTCTTTGCCGACACGAAGGTTCTGGAGGAGGTCTTTCTCACCTTCGCACTATTCGTGTCGTATTGGGGCTACTTCACCCTCTTCGAGGGGCTCCGTCGGGGACAGACCCCCGGCAAGCGGATGATCGGGATCCGGGTGGTGCGGGACACTGGCCACGCGGTCACCTTCGGCGCTGCGGCCGCGCGCAACCTCCTCCGAGTGGCCGACTTCATTCCACCACCGTACTTCCTGGGCGGATTGCTCGTAGCGCTTCACCCCCGGGCCAAGCGCCTGGGCGACATGGTCGCCGGCACCGTCGTGGTGCGCGATCAGCCGATGGAAGCCACCGCAGTAGAGCCGAGTGCGCCTGAGCCCGCCGAGGAAGACCTCGGCGTCCCCGAGCTCAACGAGGATGAATTCAGGCTGGTCAGGGAATTTCACGATCGTTCGGGCAGCCTGGAGACAGAGGTGCGCCGCCGCTTGGCCGAACGGCTGGCCCAGCGCTTTGCCGGGCGGTTTCCTGCCCGACCCACCGGCGCGCCCGCCTTTCTCGCCCAGATCTATCGTCTGGAGTCGGCCCGGCGCCGAGGGCGCTTCGCCGGCCGGTCGCGGGACGGCGGAGGCACCGGGGCTCGGCTGGTTACCCGCAAGCAGGAACGTTGGAAGGAATTTGAGCGGATGGCGGACCGCGCCTCCCGAGCCGGACTCGACAGCTTCAAGGCTGAGGAGCTGCCGGTCTTCGCGGCGCGTTATCGGGAGGTGGCCGCGGACCTGGCCCGGGCCCGCACCTACAAGGCCGAACCCGCCGTCCAGGCGCGACTGGAACGACTGGTGGCCGCGGGCCACAACGCGCTCTATCGCGACGAGCGCAACAGCCTCGGTCGGACCTGGGCCGTTGTCGCGCGCGAGTGTCCCGCGGCGGTGCTCCAAGCCCGTCGATACGTCCTGTTGGCCAATCTGCTCTTCTGGCTGCCGGCGGCTGGCGGCTTCGTCCTGATCCGCGAACAGCCGGGGCTGGCCCAGACGCTGCTCCCGGAGACCATGCTCCGTCGGGCCGAGGCGGGGACGGAGCGGATTGAACAGGGCAAAGGCTTCGTGGAAGTAGAGGCCAAAGTGCGCCCAGTAGTGGCATCGGGAATCATCACTAACAACATCGGCGTGGCTTTCAACTGTTTTGCCGGTGGAATCTTCCTCGGCGTCGGCTCACTGTTCTTCCTCGCCTTCAACGGTCTCTCCCTCGGTATCTCCGCCGGCCATTTCGCCAATCAGGGGCTCCTGGTCTATCTGCTCACGTTCATCATCGGGCATGGCGTGCTCGAGCTGTTCGCCATCACGGTGGCCGGGGCGGCGGGGTTCATGTTGGGCAAAGCCATCATCGCCCCCGGCGACCTGACCCGGGGCGACGCCCTGGTGTTGAACGGAAGACTGGCCGTGCGAATGGTGGGATTCGTCACCGTCCTGCTGCTGGTCGCGGGGACCATCGAGGGGTTCGTCTCCACCAGCGGCCTCGCGCTGGAATACCGACTCGGCGTCAGCGCGGCGAGCGCGGTGTTCCTGGCCCTGTATCTCCTGAACGGGCGAAACATCGGGCCATTGGCCGAGAGCCGTTAGTCGTTGGCCACTCCCCAAGCAGACGACCCTCCGAGCCCATGGCATCGGAGGGTCGTTGGGTCCCCAGACCGGCTAACGGCTAATTGGAGCCCCGGTACCACCGACGACGCAACCACCGCCGCCCCGGCCAGATCCAGCCCGGCGTGGATTCCCCCCCGCGCCGTCGGCCCAACCCGGGAAGAGGAATTCGGCGAAACCGCGGTCGCAACTAGGCTTCCCGGAGGATAGAGCGCATCCGAACGGCCAGCGCCTCGATTTCCCGGAGACTGGAGATCGTCTCCTGATCGAGGCTGGCCTCGTTGAGGAGGAGCAGTTGGCTCTCGGCGAGGAGCGCCGAGAGGGGATTGGACAGGTCATGCCGCAGCTTGTTGATGCGTTCGCCTTCGGTCATGGCGGCCCTTTCAGGCGAGCGAACGGTAAAGGTCACGAAAATGATGGTCGCGAAGGTCCCGCACCGACTGCCAGAGTTCCTGTTCCGAAGGCCCACAGAAGATCTCGGCCGATTCTCTCTCCACTCCGGCCACCGTGTCGAGGAATCCCAGCCGTCCCCGCCACACTCCGTCATCGGCCCGCCGGATACTGAGCCGGATGCTGACGAGGGTGCCTTCGAAACGGATGGGAGGGAGATCGTGAACGACGGGCTCGCGGGGGTCCTGGGTCTGACGGCGGAGTGGTTGTGCGGCCATCCGGTGTCCTCCACGGGGAGTCGGCGCAGTCTAAGGCCCGCGCTCACCAGTCTGGGTTTTGCTAAAGATACGAGTTGGTTGGACTTATGCAATAGACACGGTGAGCGGTGAGCGGTAGGCAGTGAGCGGGGCCGGATCCCTCGTTCATGGAGAGTACCCGGTATCGGTGATTCCTGCTCACCCTTACCGCCCACTGCTTACTGGCGGAACGGCACCGGCACGAACGTCAAGACAAACAGCAGCGCACACAGCCACCCCACCACCCGGCGGCTGGTCGGGATCGGACGGTTCGGCGTCAGCACGGAGGGGTGGGTCCAACGCCCACCCCCGA
>JBGPJS010000543.1:0-2748 GCA_041485505.1 Gemmatimonadota bacterium
CAGCCGAAGCTGAGAGCGATCTGTGACAGGAACGGTGTCACCATGGGCCAGTGGGTCTTCATGTGGGCGATGTTGTCCAGGAAGAGCCGGCCCACGGCGATGTTCTTGAGGTCTTCGTATCCGGTCGTGGCGGTCCCCACCCGCCCCAGCTCCTCGCCGAGCTCGTTATGGTCCGGGTGATAGGCCAGCGGGATGTAGGTCAGGAAGCCGTGGGTCTCGTCCTGCAGCGCCCGTAGCATGCCGAGGTGCTCGATCCGATCATCGGCCGTCTCCACGTGACCGTAAAGCATGGTGCAATTGGTGGGGATACCCAGCTGATGCGCTGTGCGGTGAACCCGGATCCACTCCTCGCCGGTGAGCTTCCGCTCCGCGATCGTTGCGCGGACCGCGGTGCTGAACACCTCGGCCCCGCCCCCTGGCAGACTGGTGAGCCCCGCTTCCTTCATGGCGATCAGCACCTCGCGCTCGGAGAGCCTCTCGATCCGGGCCAGGTGCGCGATCTCGACCGCGGTGAGGGCCTTGATGTGGACCTGCGGATGTCGCTCCTTGAGTCCCCGGATCAGGTCGGTGTAGTAACTGAGCCGGAGCTTGGGATGGAGCCCACCCACGATGTGAAACTCGCGGGTGGGGGTGCCCGTGGCCTGCGCCGCCTCTTCGTAGACCTCTTCGAGGGACCGGGTGTAGGCACCCTCCTCCTTGGGCATCCGCGCGAAGGAGCAGAAGGTGCAGGTATTCCGGAGCACGCAGACGTTGGTGGGGTTGATGTGCTGGTTGGCGGAAAAGAAGACCCGATCGCCGTTGCTGCGCTGGTTGGCGAAGTCGGCAATGAGGCCCAAGCCCAGGAGATCGGCCGTGGCGTAAAGCGACCGAGCGTCAGCGGCCTCGAGTCGACGGCCTTCGAGAATCTTCTCGGCCACCGGACGGAGGTGCGGGTCCCGCAGGTGCGCCAGGTCGAGCGGGCCTGACATCCTATCTCCTTGAAGTTCAGGGAGTTAGTTGTGAGGCTGTAATCTACCTCCCTTGCCCGTCATGGTGGAAGTACTGGCTCGGGCGGATCGGCGCGGTCCGCGGCCTGGGGAGGATGGCTAGAAGCATCCAGCCCTGCTCTCAGCTGGTGACCGCACGAGCAGCGGTGGTAGACCCTCACCCGGGGACGCAACACTGCGCCGTCTGCAACCCGTTGGCCGAGATGGTCGGGAGCACGATTTGGCCCACGAAGGCGGCCGACACCAACTGCACCTGGCCGCCGCTCCACTGCCGGGCGGGGGACAGGGTGAAGCTTGGCGGCTTGCCAAGACGGCTACCAGGCGGGAATCAACCCCCGAGCGACATGTCTGCGGTGGGCAGGAACCCTGGTGGCCGCCGGAGCCTGGTGGCCTGCTCGTACCCGTAGGCCAGCTTGATGAGGGTTCCCTCGCTCCAGGCCCGCCCGATGAACGAAATCCCGACCGGCAGCCCGAAGACATAGCCCGCCGGCACAGTGATGCTGGCGTACCCTGCGACCGCCGCTGGGGTCGAGCTCGACCCGGTGAAGTGATCGCCGTTGATCAGGTCAGTGGGCCAAGCCGGGTTGCCGGTCGGTGCCAGGATCGCGTCCAATTGGTACTGATCTATCACCGCATCGATCCCCTGCTCCCGCGAGAGCGTGCGGCAGGTCTCCAGTGCCTTGAGATAGTCCGGCGTGTCCAGGCCACCGAGCGGCTGCGCCTGAAGCATGATCTCCTGTCCGAAATAGGGCAGCGAGGTGGCCCGGTGCTGGTCGTTGAACGCGATGATGTCATCGAGGTCTTTTACCGGGGTGTTCCGCCCGGGGGCACCGAGGTAGGCATTGAGATCCGCCTTGAACTCGTAGAGCAGCACCTGGAATTCCGGATCGTCGTATTCTCCGGCGTGCGGGATGTCGGCGGGATCGATGATCTCGGCTCCGGCCTGCCGCATGACCTCGATTGCGGCCTCGGTGAGCTGGTCGGTGGGCGCGTGATAGCCGAAAAACTTCTTCCGCGCGATGCCGATCCTCGCACCGCGGAGACCATTCGGGTCCAGGAACCTGGTGTAATCGGTCAGGGCCTGTCCCCGGCTGGCGCTAGTGGCGGAGTCCCGGGAGTCTACGCCGGTGAGCCCGCCCAGCAGGATGGCGGCATCGGTCACGGTGCGCGCCATCGGGCCCGCCGTGTCCTGGCTGTGGGCGATAGGAATGATCCCCGTGCGACTCACCAGCCCCAGGGTGGGCTTGATCCCCACGATGCCGTTGGTGCCAGCGGGACAGACGATGGACCCATCGGTCTCGGTCCCGATCGCGAGGGCCGTGAGATTGGCCGACACCGCCGCAGCGGAACCCGAGCTCGAACCGCAGGGATTCCGATCCAGCACATAGGGGTTCCGGCACTGGCCGCCCCGCCCGCTCCAGCCGCTGGTGGAGTGGGTGGACCGGAAGTTGGCCCATTCGCTCATGTTGGCCTTGCCCAGCAAGATCGCGCCCGCCGTCCGGAGCCGCTCGGCCACAAAGGCGTCTCTAGGCGCGATGGCACCCTCGAGCGCGAGCGAACCGGCCGTCGTCGACATCCGGTCAGCAGTATCGATGTTGTCTTTGAGAAGAATCGGAATACCGTGCAGCGGCCCCCGCGGCCCCTTGCTCTTGCGTTCATGGTCGAGGCGGTCGGCCACAGCCAGCGCGTCCGGATTGGTTTCGATCACGTGACGAAGCTCCGGTCCCTGCCGATTCAGCGCCTCCATCCGCTCGAGATAGAG
>JBGPJS010000544.1:0-2740 GCA_041485505.1 Gemmatimonadota bacterium
ACACGGACGCGGTGCCTCGGCCGGGGTCGGTGCCGGAGTACTTGATGCCTGATTATCGGTTCGGGCTGCTGGGGAGTTAACTCACGGCCAGGGCCGCGGTGAGGGCGGCCTGCATTTCTTCGGCCTTCTGCCACCGCCGGTCGGGGGATTTGACCAGGGCCCGGTCCAGCAGCTCGGCCAAGGGCGCCGGACAGTCGGAGCGGAACTCCCGGACGTCGGGGGCCGGGTGCTGCTGGTGCATCTTGAGTACCAGTTCCTCGAACGGGTCCTCGAAGGGGGGGCGGCCGGCGAGGGTCTCGAACAGGACGCATCCCAGCGAGTAGAGATCGCTCCGGCCGTCGATATCCTCGGCGCCGGCGACCTGTTCCGGACTCATGTAGGACGAGGTTCCGACCGCGAAGCCGGAACGGGTAAGGCGATCGGTCCCCGAGGCCGCGATCGCCTTGGCGATCCCGAAATCGAGGAGGCAGGCCCCCGCCGGCGAGAGCACGATGTTTTCGGGCTTGACGTCGCGGTGCACGATCCCGTGAGCATGGGCGTAGCCGAGCGCGTCGAGGACGTCGTGCGCGATCCGGTAGATGTCGCCGATCGAGGCGCGCCGTACCCGAGCCAGGTGGTGTTTCAGCGTGGGGCCGGAGACGAACTCCATCACATAGTAGACGATCCAGTCCTCCTCGCCGAAGTCGAGGAGGCGCGCGATCCTGGGATGATCGAGACGGGAGACCAGCCGGATTTCGAGCAGGAACCGCTCGGCGGCGACGCTCGCGGCCAGCTGCGGATGCAGCACCTTCAGGGCCACGACTTCTCCGGCCTTATCGTGCGCCTGGAAGACCCGCGCCGCCCCGCCCCGGCCAATTTCCCGGTCGACGACGTACCGATCGCCGAGGGCTTGGCGAACCATCGGCAGGAGGTCGCGCGCCATAAGTCATTCCGGAAGGGGGGGCCCTTGGGGCACTGTAATGTCCGCCCCGGTCCAGCGCTCCGCAAGTCAAGGATCCGGAGGGCCGAGGCTGACGAGGCGGACTCAGAGCAGCAGGTCGCCACGGAGCTGGGTCCGCACGTTCCACCAGAGCGCTCCGAAGAGCGATGACCGCGCGAGCACGATCCTGGCTTCGCCGGTCATCCCGGGCCGCCAGGGACTATCTCTCCCGAGGGCGATCCGTGCCTCCAAAGCCCCTGCACTCCCATCGCCCGCTGCCGCGATCGCATTCACCTGGGTGACGAGGGGCCGCGAAGGATCGGCGAAAAACAACAGCCTGACCGGGAGCCCGGCGAGCACCGAACCGGCACCCG
Organism: Gemmatimonadota bacterium; assembly: GCA_041485505.1. Taxonomy (GTDB): domain Bacteria; phylum Gemmatimonadota; class Gemmatimonadetes; order Gemmatimonadales; family GWC2-71-9; genus JBDUEA01. The sequence continues at coordinate 1,294 of JBGPJS010000544.1, forward strand.
GGCCAGTCATGCTGACCCGGGCCTCGGGAGGACCCTCCCCCAGAAGACGGAGGATCAGCCCGCCCTTCGGCATCCAGCGTCCCGTCAACTCTTCCGGGCGCGGTGTCACCACCACCCCGGCTCGCGGTGCCCGCACCTCAAGGGAAGCCAGGCGCGCGCCCAGTCCCTGCAGCAGCGCGGTCCGCTGCTGCCGCTCCTCTTCCAGCTGCCGGGCCTGACCGGCCCGCCCGTGGATCCGGGATGTGGTGGCGAGTGCGTCGAGGGAATCGGCCTCGCGCCCCAACAGGGCCGCTTCGCGCTCGAGCACCAGGTTCCGGAGCCGCACGAGGAGAGCCCCTTGGGCCACACGTTCTCCCTCCCGGGGATAGACTTGCTCGACCATCGCGCTCTCGGCCGCCACGATCAGAAGAGTGGGTGCCCTGACTACGAACGGGGCCCGCACGGTGAGGGGCCAGGGAACGAGGAAGCCGATCAGGAGAATCACCACGGCGACCGCAACCGACCGCACCTTCACCGAGCGGCGGCGCCAGTAGTCTCGATGCTCCCGGAGCGACGTCAGGATCGCGCGCGATCCGTCCGTCAGTGGCCGCCAAATCCAGCTGAACACGAGGGCCGTGAACCCGATCAGCCCGATCGCCCCCAGCCTCCGCCCCAGCCAACCGCCCATGAACAGCACCGCGGCGGCGAGCAGGAGCGCCGAGTAGACCGCGCTAAGCCCACCATATATGAGAAAGACCCTCCGCTCCCGCGGGCTCCCGGCCGGCTCCGGCACCTCGAGCCTGAGGAGCTGTCGCTTGAGCCGCCAGACGCAGTAGCCCAGCGCGCGCTGACGCAGATTCGGAATCTCCAGGTAATCGCTCAGCGCGTAGTAGCCGTCGAGCGGAATGAGGGGATTGGCATTGGCGACGATGGTCGTGATCCCCCCAGCCAGGACCGCGAAGAGCGCGATCTCGGAGACCAGGGTCTCCGGCCGCGCCAGCCACCAGACCAGGGCGGCGATGCCGGCCAATACCAGCTGGATCCAGGGGCCGGCCAGGGTCACCCAGAGGCGGTGGCGCCAGTCCGTGAAGGTCCACGCGTCGTTGACGTTGCAGTAGAAGGCGGGCTGGAGATAGATGAGCATCGCCCCCATCTCGTGGACCTCGCCCCCGAAGTACTTGCAGGTGAAGCCGTGCCCGAACTCGTGGATGGCGATCACCGTGACACCCGTCAGCCAGAACAGCACGAAGAACGCGAGGCTCCAGCTGCTGGGACGGTACATGGTCTTGAGCGAGGTGATGAACGCCTCGTGCTTGCCGATGATGATCACGAAGTAGGTCACGAACAGCAGGACCGACGCCACGAGGAACGGCCTGGAGAAGAAGAAGCCGAGGCGCGGTGTCCAGCGGTTGAAGAACTCGTCAGGGTCGCCCGCGGACCAGCGCATCCGCAGCATGGTTCCCTGGAC
>JBGPJS010000545.1:0-2736 GCA_041485505.1 Gemmatimonadota bacterium
CTACTGGGCCTTCTCTGTACTGGGGAGTCACGGCGTCTCCCCCCTCCGCGCGTTCCAACACGTCCTGGATACCTGGGTGTATTTCACCATGGGTATCCTGGGGGGGATCGTCCTGCTACGCGGCCCGCGGTTTCCGGTGCTCCTCGGGCCCTGGCTCATCTGGCTCGCCTACCTTGGGCTCGAGGCCTATACCAGCGGGATTGCCTGGATGCTGAACCACCTGGGGCCGGGCTGCCTGCTCGCCGGGGTGTGGTTGGTGACCGCGGTCACGACTCGACTGCCGCAGCAGCAGTATCCTACCGCAGACGCGGAGCCTTGGCTGCGCGCCACCGGAGCCGTGGCCGTGGCGATGTTGTTGTTGGGAGGCCTTGGCACCATCCGGATTCCGAGCCCGTCGATCCCGCCGGACGCGTACCGGTACGTGGCGCGGATAGAAAAAGAGTTCGAGGGACAACGGTCGGACCGCATCCTGCTCGACGCGGGTACCTGGGTCTATCAGTCCGACGGGGTCATCATGAAGGACCGGGCGCCGTCGATCGGCGAGCGAGGCTACTCGGAGACGGGCGACTTCTCCGGCATACTGGGCCGCATCGCGGCGCACCGGTACGACAAGATCCTGGTGCGCAATTTCGACCGACCGGATTTCTGGTACGACTACTGGCTGTGGCGCAAGCGGAGCGGGATCCGGCAAGCGCTGCTGGATTACTACCGAGTGAGCGATACCATTCCGGCCGTCAAGGAACTGAGCCCCGATCGAGCGGGGCGCTACCTGTTCGGTGATATTACGGTTCTGGTGCCGCAGAACCCTATCCAGCCTTAGCTGGGGAAGCAGACGTCCATGCGTAACGAACCACTCCGCACTTTTTTCCGGTTGGCGTGGGCCCTCGCCGTCGCCGCCGGCTGCAGTCATGACAATGGCCCCGGGTCGGGTGGCATCGTGACGGTCCAGGTGACCCCGGGCAGCCTCACCCTTCCGGTCAGCACCGCGGCCCAGCTCACGGCTACGCTCAGGGACTCAGCGGGCCAGGTCTTGAGCGGCTCGGTCGCGTGGACCAGCTCCGACCTGGCCAAGGCCACCGTGTCCACCCAGGGGGTGGCCGTAGGCGTGGCCGTCGGGAGCGTCACGATCACCGCCACCAGCAACGGCCATCAGGGCACCTGCAACGTGACCGTGACCGCGGCCCCCCCGCCGGGCGTCGTGGACTCGGTCGAGGTCCTGCCGGACAGCGCCGTGATCTCGGTGAGTGGGACGGTGCAACTGGTCGCCACGCTGAGGGATTCCACCGGCGCTATCGTGAGCGGCCAGGTGCAATGGGTCACCTCGGATGCGACCAAGGCGACCGTATCGACGACCGGTCTGGTGACCGGCGTCGCTCCAGGCACGGCGACGATCACCGCCTCGAGCAATGGACATCAGGACACCGCCTTCGTCACCATCGCGACCACCGGCGTGTACCATGTCTCGTTCGCGACCTACCTCGGCGGCTCCGATGACGAGGAACTGCGTGACGTGGCCGTCGACCCCCAAGGGAACATCTACGTTACGGGCAATACCATCTCGCCCAATTTCCCGGTCACGCCGGGCGCCTTCCAGACCACGCTCTACAACAACGGTACCCCCCCCGTGAGCGATGCCTTTGTCGCCAAGCTCGATCCCAACGGGAGAATCATCTGGGCCACCTATTTGGGTGGTCAGGGGTTCGAACGGGGCTACGGGATCGAAGTTGATCATCAGGGGTATGTGATCATCGCGGGACGGGGAGGTCCCGGGCTCCCGGTGACCCCCGGCGCCTTCCAGACCCAGTTCCAGGGCGGGATCAGCGCATCTATTTACGGTCCCACCGATGGATTCGTCTGCAAGCTCACGCCGGATGGTTCAGCGCTCGTCTTCTGCAGCTGGTTCGGCACGTCCGACCCCGAGATCCTCCGGGATGTCGCCGTGGACGCCAATAACGACATCTATATTGCGGGCGGCAGTAGCACCGGTACCTACCCCAACTCGGCAGCCTGGTTCACGAATGCCTATCAGAAGACTCGCGTGGCCGGGGAGGACATTGTGCTCGCCAAGATCAAGGCGGATGGCTCCCAGGTGCTCTGGGCCACTTTCCTGGGTGGCACCGGCGACGAGGGAGCGGGCCCCGCGGTCCGGGTCGACGGCACCGGGATCTATGTCACCGGAAACACCAACTCCACCGATCTCCCCACGCCTAACGGATACGACCAGACGGCAAATGGGCAGAACGACATGCACCTGGCGAAGTTCTCCCTCGACGGCTCCCAGCTGCTGTACGGCACCTACGTCGGCGGCTCCGGCAACGAGCTCTGCGAGACCCACTGTCTGGCGATCGATGCTCAAGGAAACGCCTACATCGGAGGCATCACGACGTCGACCGACTTCCCGACGACGCCCGGAGCGTTCCAGCGGACCATCGGCAGCACCACCGCCACCGATGCCTTCATATCCAAGATCTCTCCCGACGGGGGCCAGCTCCTCGCCAGCACCTACATCGGTGGGACAGGTGGTGAATCGGCCGAGGGACTGGCGGTCGATCAATTGCAGCGGGTCTGGTTTGCCGGCAACACCAGTTCACCCAATTTCCCGGTGACCGTGCCGGTTCTGGGGAGCGGCCTGTCCGATCTCATTGGCGTCCAGCTCGCGCCGGACTTCAGCCATCTGCTCTTGTCGTTCCGATGGGGCAGCAGCGGGGCCGACTTCGGGCGCACCGCTCTCGTCGA
>JBGPJS010000546.1:0-2731 GCA_041485505.1 Gemmatimonadota bacterium
ACTCGACCTGGTCCATCGGCTTGGCTTCGTGAGCGGGCGCGACCGGGAGAAACTCGCCGAGGTACCCCACCGCCTCGGCGCCAGCGGCGTCCCCGTTCTGGAAGATCGCTATGCCGGGTTTGAGTGCGAGGTGATCAACACCATGGACACTGGCTACGCCACCCACTACCTGGGTGACGTCGTCGCGTCGCACCGGGGCTCGGGAGACGAGATCCTGACCCCGGCCTGGCTCCGAGCCAACCTGCCGGCGGCGTGGATGGAGGCGTTCCTCAGGAATTATCGTGAAGCCCAGGAGCACATCGAAAAGAACGCGGCGATCCAGGATCGCCGCTGGACGGGCCCGGTCCCGTCCTGACCGCAGTTCAACTTTAGGAGAGGAGTCCATTCAATGTCGCAGGTGACGCGGGTCGCCGCCCTCGCGCTGCTGGCTTCGGCCGGCCCGGCGCTGTTGCAGGCCCAGGCCTTCGAGGGTGTGGTGGTCTGGCAGCTGAAATCGGATAAGGGCCCGGCCGAGATGACTCAGAGTTACAAGGGGACTCAGGTCCGCACCGACATGGCCGCGCAGGGACAGGCGATGGCCATGATCATGGATGGCACCAATGCCACTATGACCATGCTTATGCCCGCGCAGAAGATGTATATGACGATGGACCTGAAGCGAATGGCGGAGCAGGCGCGCAGCATAGGGCACGACGATAAGCAGCCCCCCGACGCCACCCCCAAGATCACCGCGACCGGCACCAAGGAGACAGTGGCTGGGCACACTTGCGAGGGCTACATCGTCGGGGACAAACAGGACGTGGAGTTGTGCGTGGCCAAGGGGATGGGCTACTTCATGATGGGATCACCGGGCGGCCCGATGGGCGGAGGGGGCCCGATGGGTGGGATGGGCGCTGCCACGGCGATGGCCTCCAATCCGGAGTATGCCAAGCTCTTCAAGGACGGCTTCTTCCCGCTCAAGATCAGCAAGATCGGCGGCGGCAAGAAGGAGGTCGTGATGGAGGCCACGAAGGTCGAAGCCAAGGCGGTCGACGGCTCGCTCTTCAAGGTGCCGGAGGGCTTTACCGAGATGAAGATGGGGGGGAGGCCGTAGGAAGCTGTTGGCTATTGGCCGTTAGCGATTAGCCATTCGCCGTTCGCAGCGCCACCGACCCTCCGATGCCCATGGCTCGGAGGGTCGCTTCGTTTCCGAGTCCGCCAATGGCTGACCGCGAACAGCTAACGGCTATCAATGACCCTCGCCGGAGAATTGCTTCACCAGCTCCCCAATGACGTTTTTCGCATCGCCAAAGAGCATCCAGGTCTTCTCCGAGAAGTACAGCTCGTTGTCAATCCCGGCGAAGCCCGGGTTCTTGCTCCGCTTGATGGCGAACACGGTCCGCGCCTTGTCGGCGTCGATGATCGGCATCCCGTAGATCGGGCTGGTCTTGTCGGAGCGCGCCGCCGGATTGACCACGTCGTTGGCCCCGACCACCAGCGCCACGTCGCACTGCGGCATGTCGGGGTTGATCTCGTCCATTTCCACCAGGTCGGTGTAGGGAATGTCCGCCTCGGCGAGGAGCACATTCATGTGCCCCGGCATCCGCCCGGCAACCGGGTGGATGGCGAACTTGACCGTGATCCCCCGTTTCCTCAGCTGGTCGTAGAGCTCCCGGACCTTGTGCTGGGCCTGGGCCACCGCCATGCCGTAGCCCGGCACGATGACCACCAGGTTCGATTGCTCCAGGACCTGAGCCGCTCCCTCGACCGTCTCCGCCTTGTAGACCTTCTGTTCCCCGGAGGCTTTGGCCTGCTGTACCTGGCCGAAGGCCCCAAAGAGGACGTTGGCGAATGAGCGGTTCATCGCCTTGCACATGATGATGGCCAGGATGAGGCCGCTGGAGCCGTCGAGCGCCCCCGCCGTGATCAGAAGCTTGTTGTCCAGCACGAACCCCATGGCAACCGCAGAGAGACCGGCATATGCGTTGAGGATCGCGATCACGGTTGGCATGTCGGCGCCGCCGATCGGGATGATCAGGAGGACGCCGAAGAGGAGTGCCAGCGCGATGATGGCGGGAAAGAGCTGGGGGGCCCAGCTGGCAGTCGGATGCAGCACCAGGGCAACACCCAGCACCGTGGCGATCCCGAGAAGAGCCAGATTGGTCAGATTCTGCAGCGGATAAGTGACCGGCCGCTGGGGCACCCACTTTATTTCCTGCAGCTTGCCGGCGGCCATGAGGCTGCCGGTGAAGGTGAGGAATCCCAGAATGATCTCTACAATGATGGCCACCATCCGGAACGCCGTGAGATTCTCCGGCCCTTCCGACAGCCAGAGGTAGTACTTGGCGGTGCCGACGAGTCCCGCCGCCAGCCCGCCGAAGGCGTGGGAGAGGGCGGTCCGCTGAGGGACCGCCGTCAGCGGCACCCGGGCGAGCGGCACTCCGACCACGAATCCTGCGATGATCGCCAGAATGATCCAGCCGTGGTGCACCACTCCCGGCTGGGCCCAGGTGACCACGATCGCGATGATCATCGCGGCCACGCCGGCGTAGACGCCGTTGCGGGCGGTCGCGGGGGTGTTCATCCAGTGGAGCGCGAAGATGAACAGCGCCGTCGCGAGGATATAGGCGAGCTGGACGATCGCGTGACTCATGGCCGGCCTCCCTCACCCGGCTTGCGATCGGTCTTGAACATCTTGAGCATGCGATCCGTAATCAGGAAGCCGCTGACGATGTTGGTCATCGAGGCGAAG
>JBGPJS010000547.1:0-2717 GCA_041485505.1 Gemmatimonadota bacterium
CGTGATTGAACGGCTGCGCGCGACCGAAGGGGTGGAGGCGGTGATCCTGGGAGGCACCGAGCTCCCCCTCATTCTTGGCGGGGAGGCGGTAACTCCCGTGCCCCTCCTGGATACCACCCGCCTCCACGTGGCGGCACTGCTGAGCCGAGCCCTCAACCCCCCTATCGACCCCGCGGGTCGCTGACGCTCCCCTCCACCCCCAGCCGCACCTTGAGCACCGTTTCTTTCCGGATTGCAGCGTCCCCGGTTCCGGCTCTTTGGGCTTGGTTACCTGGCGTCCCCGGGCATACGACACCGCCACTACCCTGCCTTCGCGCTCCTTACTATGGAGGGCCGCGATCACGGCACCTTCGCTCTGGCCATAAGGCACCCTACAGGAGCGATGCCCGCAAAGGATCACCGCGCAGGGCTACGCTGGCCCCGGTTTTCCCCCCGACGTACAAGGCCAAGCGACAGACTTACGGAGCTGGCTTCATCCAGCCATGGGTGTCGTCCGGAGGCCGGCGCAGCTGACGCGCGAAATCCGCCAGAAACACTATCCGGTCCAGGGCAGCCACCGCCGTGAGTTTCACTCCTCGGGCAGACTCCGCGAGACAAAACGGTGGCTGGACGCTGAGAAGCTGGCCCGGCCTGAGCGTCCCGCCTTCGGTCTCGAATTTGAGCAGCGGCGCCAGCTGAAGCACGCCGTCGGGATCGGCGGTCACCTGTTCGAGAAAGGCCGGGAACGGAAGGCCCAGATCCTCGAGCTCGCCGGTTTCGGCTCTCAAGCGCTGAACCCCGCCGTTGCGGAGGAGAAACTGGTCGCCGACCGCGTCCTGCCCGAACGGAACGTCCGTCGGGGCGAGAACCGGGAACAAGGTGTGCAGGGCGGTGGGCCCGGTCAGGACGGCCCGAAGGGAATGCCAGGCCGGGGCCTGACACGCCCCGCGCAGGTGGAGGCCGCCACGATAGGCAACGAACCCGTTGATTTGGCCCAGCAGCCCGGCCAGTGAGGCGGGAAGGTCATCCAGGAGACCGGGGTCATCGACCGGTGGCCCGCTGTAGGTGATGTCGGGTAGCTGCAGGAACCCTCCTCATATCGCCTGACGTCAGCGGCTCAGCTGCGGGCACCCTCGCTCCCCTCGATTCCCGGCCGCACCTTGAGTACGATCTCCTTCCGGATCTGCACCGTGCCAGGCTCCGAACCTCTTGGCTTGGTCACATGGCGCCCCCGGGTACACGAGACCGGCACCACCCCGGCTTCGCGCGCCTTACTATGGAAGGCCGCGATCGCGGCGGCGCGCTTGAGGGTAGCGCGATCGGGCTCCGCATCGGGCCGGGCCTGAAGAATGACATGGCTGCCCGGCATCCCGCGGACGTGAAACCACCAGTCATCGGGATTGGCGACCTTGATACTCAAGTGGTCGTTGTCCGCATCGGTGCGGCCGGCCAGTACGGTCCAGCCGCCCGGCAGAGTGTAGCGGATCAGCCGGGCCTCGGGGTCGCGCAAAGGCGATTTAGATTCTGCCATGTGAATCGGGGCGGCGAGATCCTTCGCTTCGTTCAGGATGACAGCGCTGGTCGGGGCTCCTCTGGGTTCTCTGCGCCTCTGCGGTTCAGCAGCTCCAAAGATGAGCTGCGGGACTTAGGCTACCCTAGGTCACCCCGCGCTGACCCGACTCTCCCGCCGCCACGGGGATGCGGAAGCAGGCCTGCAGCTCGGCCGTCACTCGACGGGGGCGGCCGGAGCGGGCATCCACCGGGCACCACACCGTTCGCGAGCGCGCCAGCAGCCGCTGGTCGGCCGCCCGGAGCAGTTCGACATGGCGCTCGAAGGTGGCCCCGGACGCTTCCCCGACCCAGGTGCGAGCCAGAACGCGATCCCCGGGCAGGGCCGGATGTTTGTAGTCGATCTCATGGCGGAGGAGAACCCACGCCAACGCGGTCCGTTGGGTCGGCGAGGCGGCATTCTCCCAGTGGGCACTGGCCACGTCCTGCACCCAACGCACATACACCGTGTTGTTGACGTGGCCGCGGTCATCGATGTCGCCCGGCCCGACCTCGAAGATGCGCTCGAACCGGAAGGGCTGCGAACCCGAATCGGCTGTGGAGCTCACCATATCTCCGGCACCAGCTCTTGGGGGCGCACCATGGGATCGCCCGGCTTGCAGCCGAACGCCTTGGCAAAGGCCGCCGAATTGGAGAGCGGACCATTGGAACGCCACCGATCGGGGGCGTGCGGGTTCACCGTCACGTAGGTGCGCAGGGTCGCCGGGCGGGTCTGGGAGCGCCAGGTCTGGGCGTACCCCAGGAAGTAGCGCTGCTCCGGGGTGTAGCCGTCGATGAGTCCCTGGCGGCCATCCCGCTCCAGCGCCCGCTCCAGCGCATCATAGCCGGTAAGGACTCCGCCGTAGTCGGCGATGTTTTCTCCGTTGGTGAGGGCGCCGTTCACGTGAAAGGTGTCCACCTGGATGTAGCCGTTGAACTGCTGCACCATCAACGCCGCCTGCTGGCTGAAGTGAACCGAATCGCTCGGCGCCCACCAGTCGCGCAGGTTGCCCGCCGCGTCGTAGTGCCGTCCCTCATCATCGAATCCGTGGGTCAGCTCGTGCCCGGCCCAGCTTCCGCCCAGTGCGCCGTAGTTGCCGCCGTCGTCGGCGTTGGGGTCGAAGGTCTGGGGGACCAGCGCCCCGGCCGGAAACACCATCTCGTTCTTGCTGGGATCGTAGTAGGCGTTC
>JBGPJS010000548.1:0-2716 GCA_041485505.1 Gemmatimonadota bacterium
CACCGGGACGCCCCGCTCCCGAACGGTCCCGCTCAGCATCCCGAGCCGGCCGACGTCCGAAATATCCAGCACGACAATGAGATCGGCCTTGCGGAGTTCCTTGATGGCTTCCTGGCTGCGGTCGGCGCCGGGAAGATCCTCGAACAGGAACTGGTAGCGGTCCGGAGTGGGCGAAGGGTTGGTGATGATCGCGTCCACCCCACGAGCCCGGAGCAGGTGCAGGAGACCGACCTCGCTCCCCAGGCCATCACCATCCGGATTGACGTGAGTGGTCAGGCAGACCCGCTGACCGGGCTTGAAGGCGTCGACGAAATCGCGGGCGGCCGAGGACTTGTCAGGGGCAAGAGCGATGGACATGGGGAAAACATAACGAGGGCGGAGAGGGCGGAGAAGTCGGAGAGGGCGCCCTATCCGCCTTGCTGGAGGCGGCTGTGCCGGCGCCCGTAGCCGAAGTAGATCACCAGGCCGATGAGGAGCCAGACCAGAAGGCGGAGCCAGGTGTCGCCCGGGAGCATCGCCATCAGGCCCAGACAGGAGAGGATCCCGAGGATCGGCACCAGCGGTACCAGCGGAGTCCGGAACGGGCGCACCAGATCGGGTCGAGTGTGGCGGAGGATCCAGACGCCGGCGCAGACCAGGGCGAATGCCAGCAGGGTGCCGATGTTCACCAACTCCCCGAGAACCTGCAGCGGCATGATCCCCGTGATCATGGCGACCACGAGACCGATGTAGACGGTGGCGAGGTACGGAGTCCGGAATCTGGGGTGTACCCGCCCCGCCCAGGCGCCCAACAGCCCGTCCCGTGACATGGAGTAGAAGATCCGTGACTGCCCGAGGAGCATCACGAGGGTCACCGAGCCGAGCCCCAACACCGCCCCAAGCGCCACCAGGGGACGGAGCCACCGCAACTCCGGCACCCGCTCCACGGCGAGCGCCACCGGGTTAGCGACCATGAGCTCGTGGTAGGGCACCAAGCCCGTGACCGTGGCGGAAACCAGCATGTAGAGCACTGCACAAATGGCCAGGGACCCGAGGATACCCACCGGCATGTCCCGCTGAGGGTTCCTCGCCTCCTGTGCCGCGGTGCTCACGACATCGAAGCCGACATACGCGAAGAAGACCAGCGCGGCACCACGGAGCACGCCGCTCCAACCAAACTGGCCGAAGGCCCCGGTATTGGGGGGGATGAACGGTTTCCAATGAGCGATATCGATGTGCATCGGCCCCAGGGTGATGAACAGCAAGACCACCGTGAGCTTGAGCAGGACGATCAGGTTGTTGAGGGTGACCGACTCCCGGATGCCGGTGACCAGCACCGCGGAGGTAGCCAGGACGATCGAGGCGGCCGGGAGATTGAAATAGGCTCCGGTCGGGGCCCATCCCGTATGGCTACAGGCGGTGGCCGCCTCCGTCATGTCGGTGAGCGTACACCAGCGGAGCGGCGCCGAGGTAAGGTCCGGGGGCAGACTCACTCCCAGAAAATTCAGAAAGCTCACCAGGTATCCCGACCAGCCCACGCTGACCATCGCCGCCCCGAGGCCGTACTCCAGTACGAGGTCCCAGCCGATGATCCAGGCGATGAACTCGCCCATGGTGGCGTAGGCGTAGGTGTACGCGCTGCCGGCCACCGGCACGGCGCTGGCCATTTCGGCATAACAGAGGGCGGCGAAGGTGGAAGCGATCGCCGCGATCAGGAAGGAAAGCGGAACCGCGGGCCCGGCGTGGAGAGCCGCCGCCAGGCCGGTAAGCACGAAGATCCCCGCTCCGATGATGGCGCCAATGCCCAGCATCGTAAGATTGAGGGGCCCCAGCGAGCGCCGAAGGGAGGGCTCGGCCTCCGCTCGGAGGGCGCCGATCGGCTTGGTGACCCAAAGGTCCATGGGACACCGGCGTGGAAGATGAAGAAAGGCCGGCTGCTACCGGGCCTTTGCGGCGTCCGCGCCGGTGGACAGGGTGCTGTGGTGGCGCCCGTAGCCGAAGTAGATGGCGAACCCGATAGCCATCCAGACGAAGAGTCGGATCCAGGTATCCGGCGGCAGCGTGGCCATCAGACCCGCGCACGACAGCATCCCCAAGATCGGTACCACCGGCACCCAGGGAGTCTTGAACGGGCGGTCGAGGTCCGGCCGGGTCCGGCGGAGGATGATGATCCCGCCGCACACCAGCACGAAGGCGAGGAGGGTCCCGATATTGACCAATTCGCCCAGCAGCTGAATCGGGAAGACGCCGGTAAAGAACGCGGCGAAGAATCCGACGAAGAGCTGGGTCAGGTAGGGGGTGCGAAACTTGGGGTGAATCTTTCCGACCCAGCCGGGCAGGAGGCCGTCGCGCGACATGGAGTAGAATACCCGCGACTGGCCCAGCAGCATCACCAGGATGACCGAGGCGAGGCCAAGCACGGCGCCCAGGTTCACGATCCACCCCATCCACTTGAGGCCGGGAATGGAATCAACGGCGAATCCCACCGGATGCGCCACGTCGAGCGTGGTGTACGGCATGATGCCGGTCAGGATGGCGGACACGATGATGTAGAGCACGGTGCAGATGGCGAGCGAGCCGAGGATGCCGCGCGGCATGTCACGCTGGGGGTTCTTGGCTTCCTGGGCGGCGGTGCTCACCGCATCGAAACCGATGTAGGCGAAGAAGATCAGCCCCGCACCCCGGAAGATCCCGGAGATACCGAACTTGCCGAACTCACCGGTGTTGGGGGGAATGA
>JBGPJS010000549.1:0-2704 GCA_041485505.1 Gemmatimonadota bacterium
AGAACGATGCCTGGCGAAGCCAGCGCTGGCTGGTCGAGCCCACCTTCATCCCGCAGGAGCCGCCCATGCGCCGGACCGCCTGAACCGCTCACGCCCCAGAAAGTCCACAAGAGTCTGCACTTGACCCCCCGCTGCCGGGAGATTTTCATCATTGCCGGGAGCACCTGCGCGGGGACCGCGAGCTGATGTTCAGTTATCGGGACCCTTTCAGCCGCTTTCGGCGGATCTTCCCGGTGTTGCCGCGGTTCAGGTTCGGAGGCCCAGGGGTCCGCTCTGGCACCCTTCCGTACCTCGCGGCGGGAATCAACGTTCTACGCCGCGGCCCTAGCGACCGTTACGACAGGGCGGTACCCTGCAGGGGACCAGGCCGTTGCCCAGGATGCCGCAGGAGGACGGGCGGCGGCGGCGTCCGCCGGCAAAGCGGGGCTAGACGGCAAGACAGACCCCTGTCGGCGGTCGGGACTACTACTGGAAGGGCTGACTTGAACGAGCTGAATACACTCAGCCAGCACTGTGTGGCGCTCCTGGAGGCCTTGGCCGAACAGGGCCCGGGAAGCCTCAATCTCGATCAATGGAGCGGTATTGTTGCGACCCTTTCGACCCGCGAAGATCTCCCAGGCATGCGCCGGGCCGCTCGGGAGCTGCGACGGGCGCTCGACGTGCTGGCACCTGCCGACCGGTACGCCCTCCTGCAAGCCGTACGTTCCCGCACCGGCGGCTCTCTTGGTCAACTGGACAAGCCCGACCGCCAGCTCGCGAGCAAAGCGCTCAGTCGTCGAAGGATCAAGAACGAAGAGGAGTTCTACGCGCTCCAGAGCTACCTGGACTCCCTCAATGGGGACCCGGCCGGGCCGGGGAAGGCCCGCAAGGTCGCCGCGCTGCTTGATCGGTATCGCCGATGATTGGTGATTGCCGTTTCGTCAGATAGGGTCCGCCACAGGAGATGTCCGTGTCAGTTCGGATACGGTTCGACGGGAAGAAGTGTCCCCAGCCTGATCGCCGCCTGTGCGGCGAGTGACCCGCGTGTGGTCTGTGGTGATCCTTCTGGGGTCTTGTCGCGGGGGTGGCCTCCCGGCCCAACCCGAGAAGTCGGATGCGGAGGCCGACACGGCCCTCGCTCACGCGCTGCTCGATCAGTTTCCCGTGGCCGAGGTGAATCTCACGCGCACCGCGAAGGTGGTCGGGCTGTCGCTGGTGGATAGCACCTTCCTGCAGTTGCCGGATAGTATGCGGCGCGCTCGGGCGACCACCTTGGCCCGGTGGACCTGGCACCACTTGGCGCACCCGGCTGGCATCACCCGGATCTGGGTCTGGGCCAGTGCGCCCGGCCCCGAGAATGGCCCCCAGACGGCGGCACTCTACAGCTACTGGACGCGGGAGCTGGAGCCCGAGTCGACCAGCAGCCAGCCTCGGTGAAGGCTGCTTGCCTAGCGCTTGCAGGCGGTGGTCCCTCCGGGCGCGTTGCGCCCTTCGCTTCCCTACCTCGCCACCGGCCTCATACAGGTTCACGGAAGGAGCCGCCGCGGTGAGGTTCCGCGCCACGCTCGCCACCGCTCTGCTGTTCCTCCTCGCGGCCTCCGTCTCGGCGCCCGAACCGGCGCCCAAGGTCGCGGTCCTCTCGATCGAGCTGAACAATCTGCACAAGACCGCGCCAGATTCCGCCTTCCCCGGCCGCATCCGGGCCCTCGCGGCCGCCTTGCGGGACCGGCTCCATTCGGCCTGCGGGTATGACCTCGTCGGCATCGACTCCACCACCGAAGCCACGGCGCAGGTGACTGAGCAATACTTCTATGAACATCCCGATGTCGCCGCCGGCCTTGCCGCCGACGCTGGGGCAGACTGGGTTATTGTCCCCCGCCTTAATCGCGCCACGGCGTGGGCCGCCGACCTGCAGGCGCATGTGGTTCGGGTTCGGGACACCTCCCTCGTCAGCAACCGCATCATAGAGCTGAAAGGCCTGGAACTGGGGCCGGAGCTGGCCGCCCGTCTGGTCGAGCGCGGTGCCGCCTGGATGGCCGACCAACTGTCCCAGGCAATCGAGCTATCGCGCCACGGCAGCGGCCCCCTGGTCCGCCGGTGCCCGCCGAACTCGCCCTGACCCGGCAATCCAACTCAGCCGGCTTTGGTTCCTCCGGTCCTCCAGTACCGGGTAGGGTGCTGTGTGCTTATCTTGCTTACGATCCCACGGCTGATGGTCGCCACGGCATAGCGTGGCATCCCCGGTTTACATCTGCGGGGCTTCAGGAAGGCGAAAGCCCGTCAGTCCGTGTCTGCGCGAAGGCCCCGTCGAGTGACGGGGCCTTCGGTTGTTCTGCAGGCGTCTGCACCAACCGCCCCCTTTTTCATGCTGTTGCGCCGCGCTAGGTTGTAGCATCGAGGCGTGGTGGCCGAGTGGTTTAAGGCAGCGGTCTTGAAAACCGCCAAGGGCGAAAGTCCTTCGTGAGTTCGAATCTCACCCACGCCGTTCACAACAAGTGCTGAGTGCTGGGTGCTGAGTGCTGGGTGCTGAGTGCTGGGTGCTGAGTGCTGGGTGTCGGCGAGGGTGAATTTGAACATGTCACCCGGAGCAGCGTCCACGTAGAGCAGATCCCTCGCTCTGCTCGGGATGAGGCATCCCTGGGTCCTCGCCACTCAGTACCCAGCACCCAGCACCCAGCACTCAGCACTCAGCACTCGCTCTTGACCTTCGCTTGACGCACTCCCC
>JBGPJS010000550.1:0-2702 GCA_041485505.1 Gemmatimonadota bacterium
CCCGCACCGCGGCGTCGTTCTCCCACCCCAACATCGTCCCAGTCCACGCGGTAGAGGAGAGCGCCCAACTCCTCTACTTCGTGATGGGGTACGTCGAAGGCGAAACCCTGGCCCAGCGGGTTCGACGCCAGGGGCCCCTGCCGGTGCCGGAGGCGGTCCGCCTGCTCCAGGAGGTGGCGTGGGCGCTGTCGTACGCACACGGTCGCGGGGTGGTGCACCGGGACGTGAAACCGGACAACATTCTGCTGGAGCGCTCGACCGGCCGGGCCATGATTATGGACTTCGGCATCGCGCGCTCCGTGGCGGCGTCGAACCTGACCCAGGTGGGCGAGACGATCGGCACTCCCCATTTCATGAGTCCGGAGCAGGCCGCCGGGGACAAGCTCGACGGCCGGAGCGATCTCTATTCCCTCGGCGTCGTCGCCTTCTTCGCGGTGACCGGTCGCCTCCTGTTCGATGGGGAGAGCGCCCAGGCGATCATGGCGATGCATCTGAGCAAGCCGGCCGTGCCGGTGGCGAGCCTCCGGCCGGACCTCCCTGCCCCACTGGCCTCGGTCATCGATCGCTGCCTCGCCAAGGAGCCCGACCAGCGTTTCGCCACCGGGGAGGCGCTGGTAGAGGCGCTGGAGCAGATCCGCACCCGGCAGGTCGAGGTGCCGCCGGCCATCCGGGTATGGACGGTCCGGGCCGATCAGTTCTTCCGCAACGGCCTTATCCTCGCCCTCCTGGTACCCCAGATGCTCCGGTTCAGCGCGCAGGCGGCCAAGCTAGTCTTCACCGCCGTCGTCTTCATGGGGGTCGTCCTCTCGCTGTGGGCGCAGATCCCGCTCGGCATGCGCGAACTGGCTCGGCAGGGCTTCGGCTTCAGCGACCTTCGGACCGCAATCCTGGCCATCGACTCCGAACGGGAGGCCGTGCTCGATGCCATGCGCGCCGATCCGCGCTTCCTCCGGCGGCGGCGACTCAGGCTGCTCACCTTCGTCGGAGCACTGGCGATCTCGGTCCTGGCCGCCTTTCTGGCCCTCGCCGGACGGGAGGTGCGGCCGGGAGCCTACGTGGTTTCGCTGCCGGCTCTGATTGCGCTTCTCCTCGCCGCGTGCTTCGCCATGGTCTGCATCGTGGTTGCGGTGACGACCCTGGCCAGTTCCGGGCACATGGACCGGCGGCTGCACGGTCTCTGGACCGGACGGGCGGGGAACGCCTTCTTCCGTCTGGCCAGCCGCGGCATCGCAGCCCGCGATGGACTCGGCAATACCCTATCCGGAGCTCAGCCTCACCTCCTGAGCGCACGGACGGTCCTGGATCAACTCCCGGGCGGACTCCGCAAATCACTGGGACGAGTGCGGGTCGAGCTGGAACGCTTGGAGGGCGAGGTGGAGCGGCTGACCCGCCGGGAAAATGAACTGGACGGATCGCTTGGCGAGGCTCGGCTTGGTATCGCGGCCTTCAGCGGCAGCGGCGTCGAGGCCCGACAGCTGGCGCTGGTGAACGAGTTGGAGGGCGCCCGCCGGGATGCGGTCGAGCGCCGATTGGCAGTGCTGGAAGCGATGGAAAACGTCCGGCTGGCGCTGGTCCGGGTGAAGAGCGGGCTGGGCAAGCCGGCGGACGTGGAAGCCGAGATGGTCGGGGCCCGCGAGCTGATCGGAGGCGGGGGATGACGAGAAACAGGAAGCAGCAGAAAGAGCAAGAGAAATTGGAGGAAACGACGACCGAAGGACCAGTCACGACCGCCCGCGAATTGATCCGGGCGGGAAACCTGGATCAGGGAATCCAGCTGCTCACCGACAAGCTCGGTGACCTGTGTGAGGCGGACCGGCGCCGGGCGCACAACCTGCTGGGCCTGGGGTTCTTTTTCGGTGGGCGGTTTCCTGAGGCGTTCAGCTGGTTTACCATCGCGGCGCAGGGAAGCGAAGTGCCCGAGGATTGGTACAATGTGGCACTCTCCCAACTTAAGATGGGGGACCCTCAAGGGGCGCTGACAACATGGCAGCGGGTGTTCGACCTCAGCTACCGCCATCAGGATGCCCCGGAGACCTGCAGCTTCTTCCAGAAGAAATACTTCTTCGCCGAGGCGCTCAAGGATGCCGGGGTGTTCGATGAGCGCGGCTTCGAGCTCCTCCAGCAACTGGTTCCCTTCTACCTCACCAATCACATCACCGACCCGTCGTTCTGGGGCATCCGAGGGGTTCCCTCCTACTACGACGTGTTACGGCTGATGCTCGAGTACTACCGGGGGCTGGACAAATCGCGCGCTGAATGGGAGGAGTTTTGTGATCGGATCGTTAGAAGCGTGGATACGGAGGGGGGGGAGTTTGCGGAGGAGCTGAAGGCACAATGGCCGCAGGGGAACCCGACCTAGTGGTTTCAAGAATCACAAGAGCGTCGACCCCAGCGGTGTCATCCCTTCGCTCCGCGAAGCTCGGAATGACACCTGCTGGCAGGCCACCGCTTCCGCTCCCCAACTTCACCGCACGTCGTAGACGTAGCTGCTGAGGTGCTGGATGGTCGCTTCCTGCTCGCTCACCTGAAAGGCCAGCACGTCCCCGCTGGTGACCATACCGCAGAGCCCCTCCGCACCCACCACCGGCAGGTGCCGGATCCTCCGCCCGCTCATGACCGCGATACACTCCTCGATTCGCGTGTCGGGATGGCAGGTGATCAGCGAGCTGGTCATGACCTCCCGCACCGCCGTGGCCGCGGGC
>JBGPJS010000551.1:0-2700 GCA_041485505.1 Gemmatimonadota bacterium
CTGCGCCACTGCCTGGCCCACGCTCCGGCCATGGACCAGCGCGAGTGGCCGATCCCCGACCCCGATGACCGGAAGCCAGCCCCGGCGGGCGATCGCCAGGATCCTCGGGAGGAACTGCCGATCGCCCTCGCCATATGTCACGCAGGGTCGGAGGGCAATGACCCTCGCGCCCGCGCCCGCTGCTTCCCAGAGGGCCGCTTCTGCCAATCGCTTGGAGCGTGGGTAGAAGGCCGCGTCGTCCAAGGGCCCGATCGGAAAGGTCTCATCCACCGGGGTGATCGGCTCGGCGTGGGGTTTCCGGTCGTACACCGCCACCGAGGAGAGGTGGATCAACGGGACCCCCAGCGCCCGTGCCCGCGCCGCTGCATGCCGCACGCTTCCGACATTGACTCGTTGGTACTCCTCCCACGGTGCCCGGGCGGTCACCAGAGCGGCGGCATGGACAATCGCCGAGCAGTCGCCGACCCGGCCCCACGTCGCGGGATCATCGGTGGATCCGCGGAAGGGCATCGCGCCCAGACGGCGGACCGCGTTCGCCGAGCCATCGTCGCGGGTCAGCGCCATGGTGGAATGGCCGCGGGCCCGTAGTTCCTCAAGAATGTGCCGTCCCGCGAGACCACTCCCGCCGGTCACGAAAATCATCCGGAGATCTGGTCATCCCCAAACGGCAAGAGAATGACCTCCGCCGCCCGGCCACCGGCGGAGACCTCGGTACCGGGTTCGATTTCGCGCCTGAGGATCCCGAGGCCGAAGACGCGGTCCGGCAGGGCAAGCAGAGAGCGAACGGTGCCGATTGCCTTTCCGTCGGGTTGCCCAACCACCGAGTTCTCGATCGGCGCATGGCCGCGCCAGAGGAGTCCCCGCAGCTGTCGGTTGGCGTGGCCCCGGAAGTGGAGGCGCGCCACCGTCTCCTGTCCGGTGTAACACCCCTTGGTGTAGGAGACCCCGTCTATCTCGTCGAACCGGACCTCTTGGGGCAAGGTCTTCTCGTCGATCTCCGCGCCGAGCTCGGGCCAGCCGGCCAGCACCCGGGCCGCCTGTCGATCGGTTTCGTCTCCCCGGGTCGCGCCCGCTCGCACCAGTGCCGCGATGGCGGCCTCGATCGCCTCGGGACTTCCGGCCAGCAGCGCGGCGAAAGGGGCCGCAGGGCCCGGTCGCCCGATTGTGAGCGGCTGATCGGCGGCCCCGCCGTCGGCAACCCGGCCCGCCTGCTCGGGCACGCTGCCGAGTCCCGCAAAGCGCAGGTGACCGAGGGCGGTGTCTCCGAAGAGCCAGGCGACGCTCAGGTCACCGGTACGATCCACCGCCTTGGCTAGCCGGGGTGGCAGCTGCCGGGTGAGGAGATCGTGCGACGCTTCCCGTCCTCCGATCGGCGCGAGCAGGGTGAGACCCTGGGGGCGCCGGATCACCCAGTAGTCGACGACGATCATCCCCTTGGGGGTGAGCAACGCGCCATAGGTGAGGCTGTCGTCACCGGCCTTGACCACGTCGCTGGTCAGCAGGCCCTGCAGGCACTGGAGCGCGCCGGGGCCGGTGATCTCGAAGGCCGTTGGCTGGCTCGAGACCACCACCGTTCCATGGCGCAGGCGGTCCAATCGCTCCGGAGTGAGCGCAATAGAAAGACCGTTCAGCATCGCCACGGGAGTTCCTCGGGCAAATGGTCCACGAAGTCCGGCCAGACCAGGTCGGCGGCCTGCAGGGCATTGGAGGGATAGGTGGTCGTCAACATGGCGCAGGGAATCCCGGCCCGGCGGGCCGCTCGAAGGCCGGGGAGCGAGTCTTCGATCGCGACACACTGGTCCGCCGCCACGTCCAGGAGACCGCGGGCCATCTCATATCCCAGGGGATCGGGCTTGGAGTGGGAGACCTGCTCGGCCGAGAGGACCGCCGCGAAATGTTCCCGGAGCGCGGCCGTCTTGAGCACCAGCTCGATCTCGTGGTGGAGCGCGCCGGAGACGATCGCCAGCCGGAACCCCCGGCTCGAAGCGGCCCGAATGAACTCGGCGACGCCGGGGACCAGCTGCATCGACGCCCGGATCGCCTTCTCATAGAGACCCGCCTTCCGCTCCACCGCGGCTCGGAGCGCCGCCGCTTCCACCGGCAACCCCATCCGTTCGAAGGTGAGCCGAAAACATTCCCGGTCGTTCACTCCCACATACTCCCGGTAAAAGGCCTCCCGCTCCAGCCGGTAGCCATAGGCTGCCAGGGTCGCGGTGAGGGCCTCGCAGTGCTGGGGCTCGTCGTTGACGATGACACCGTTGAAGTCGAAGAGGATGGCCCTGGTCATGGTAGTAGCGTAAACGGTGAACAGTAAACGGTAAACAGGGTGGAAGGGTGGGGCCCGTTCACTGTTCACTGGTCACTGGTCGCCTTGGTAGAAGCCCGCCAGGCGGTAGGACTCATCCAACAACTCGATCGGATGCCGCACCTCGATCGGGAGGTCGGCGGCCAGGAGCCCGGCTCCAATCTGCATCAGGCATCCCGGATTGCCGGTGATTACGATCGCGGGTCGGGGCTTGGCGTCCCGGAAGCTCGCGATCTTGGCCTCGAGCACGGCGCGGGACATCAGGGGTTGGAGCAGCGAGTAGATCCCGGCGCTCCCGCAACAACGATCCGAACCCGGGAGAAGCTGGGTGCGAAGCTCCGGAATGGCCCCCAAGACGGCTATGGGGGCGTCCTGAATCCGCTGCGCGTGTTGCA
>JBGPJS010000552.1:0-2695 GCA_041485505.1 Gemmatimonadota bacterium
CGCCGACCGGCCAGGCGATCGACTTCCTCGAAGCACCGGAGCGGATCGTCCGCTTCCTCGACAGCTCCGTCCTTCGGGTGGCGCTTCGTTCCTGGTTTGATGAGCGAGGGCGGCTGCGGGCCGGCGGGATCCGCCCACTGGAGCGGGGGATCACCGCACTGCTCGACCGGGTGATCGGTCTCGACCTCCTCGCCGAAATGGCCGAGTTCTTTCAGGCGTTTGCACCCCTCTATGCGGGGTTCCGGCGGCGGGCCGAGGAAGTCGGTCAGCTGTTGCGCGGGAAGGAGACGGTCTTCACCCTGGTTGCCGGGCCCGGGGAGGAGCGGATTCCCGAAACGATGTTTTTCGCCCGTCGCCTGCGGGAGGCGGGCTACCGCCTCGGCCCGGTAGTGGTGAACCAGATTCATCTTCCCTTCACCCTGCCCGGGATTCTGACTCGTTGCCCGCCCGCTTACCGCCGCGGGCTCGATCTTCTGGCGTGGCTGGGCGAGCGGGACGGTGCCGGACTCGCCCATCTGGGATCGCTGCTGGGGAGCAGCGCCGCACTGGTGGCGCTGCCACTGCTTCCTGACTCACCCACCGGGGTCGTCGCTCTCGGACGCCTCGGTCGCCTCTTCCTCGACCGTCTGGCCCTGTCCACCAGTGGCTCGGCTCCTCTTCACCGGGCATTCACCGGTCCTTCAATCACTGCGGGTTAGGATTGACGCGGTGCGGCAGGGCTGCCTTGTTGCCGCACCGCGGCACCAGCGCCGCTGATAGAAAGGAGGGATCGGTGACTCGTCTGATCAAGCGCTACGGCGGGGGAAGCCGGAAGCTCTATGACACGGAAGAGAGCCGGTATGTGTCTCTGGAGGAGATCGAGAGCTGGGTGCGGCGGGGCCTGGAGGTGAGGGTCGTGGACAGCCTCACCGCCGAGGATGTCACCGCCCAGACCTTGGCGCAGGTCATATATGAAGGCGCTCGGCGGGGCGGGTCTTTCTTCTCGACCGAGTTCCTGCACTCGATCATCCGGCGGGGAGAGCGCGCGATGAGCGCGCGGGTCGGGGAGCTCCAGGCTGGCGTGGACCGGCTGGTCCGCACCTCGGTGCAACGGGTGGGTCCCGTGCGTCGAGTGCGTGGGGAGATGCAACAGCTGCGGAAGAGCCTGACGCGTCTGGAGGACTCGCTCGGTCGACTCGAGGGGGAGGACCCCTTCGGACCGGAGGGACCCGGGTCACTGCACGAGGTGAAGTCCGCCGGCGGGGCCGGGCGGGGCCGGCGGTAACTAGGCAATCGCAGTTTCACTGGTATACGCTAGGTCAGCGCGGGACCAAACGTCTCAAGGAGGCATCAGATGTCGAAGACCCTCAAGCAGGTCGGCAAGGTTCCCATGATTCGGGATTCGGCCCAGCATATCTGGCTGGCGGGATTGGGCGCGTTTGCGCTCGCTGAAGAGGAAGGGGTCAGGGTATTCGATACCCTGGTCAAGAAGGGCCGGGGCGTCGAAAAGATGAACAAGGCGCGCCTGGAGAAGGTCCTCGCCAAGGTCGGCGATGTTCGCAGTGATGCCGAGCGGGCGATCGGCCGGCTGACCGCCCCGATCGACACCGGGGTCAACACCGCTCTGCACCGCCTGGGCGTGCCGTCCCGGAAGGAGATCACCACCCTGACCCGCCGGGTCGAGGAGCTGACCCGGAGCGTGGAGCGGAATCGCGCTCGCCGGCCGGCGGCTCGCCGGCCCCGCCGTCAGGTTACCCGCAGGGCCGCTCCTGCGGCGATGGGCGAGTAACTGGCCGTGGCTTCGCCCCGACGACGGCCGAGCGCCAGGCGTATCGGGCTGGCACTCGCCGGTGGAGGGCCGGAGGGCGCGGTCTACCAGATCGGCGCCCTTCGGGCCCTCGAGGAATCGCTCGAGGGCCTCGCCATCAACGACCTGTCGATCTATGTCGGGGTCAGCGCTGGCGCCTTCGTCGCGGCGTCGCTGGCCAACGGTTTCAGCACCGGGCAGATGGTGCGGGCCATGGTGAAGGATGAACCAGGAGAGCACCCCTTCGCGCCCGAGACCTTCTTCACGCCGGCCTACAGGGAATGGGCCCGACGGGGTCTCATGCTTCCCCATCTGGTGGCCGACGCGCTGCTGCAGTTCACCCGGAAACCAGCGGACCAGACGCTGCTGGAATCGCTCACTCGGCTGGCCCAGGCGCTTCCCGTGGGAGTGTTCGACAACGAACCGATCCGCCACTACCTCGAGAAGAGCTTTGCCCTCAAGGGGCGCACCGACGATTTCCGGAAGCTCCGGCGGAAGCTGGTCGTGGTGGCTGCAGATCTGGAGTCCGGAGAGGCGATCCGCTTCGGGGACGCTGGGCTGCGCCATGTTCCCATTTCCCACGCAGTCCAGGCCAGTACGGCGTTGCCCGGATTCTACCCCCCGGTTCTCATTGACGGTCGGTACTGCGTGGACGGGGTCCTGCTCAAGACCCTGCACGCCTCCGTCGCGCTCGAGGCGGGGATGGGGCTCGTGCTCTGCATCAACCCCCTGGTCCCGGCCGATCTGACCTCGGCGATCGGGCGGGCTGCCATGCGACCTTGTCACCTGGTCGAGCGGGGCCTTCCCACCGTGCTGTCCCAGACCTTCCGGACCCTCATCCACTCACGCCTGGTGGTCGGGATGGCGGCCTATGAGCGCCGGTACCCCGGGGCCGACGTGGTGCTGTTC
>JBGPJS010000553.1:0-2692 GCA_041485505.1 Gemmatimonadota bacterium
GCCGATGCGCGGCCGGCGAGAAACGTCGCCAACACCATCCCGACGAGTGTCGACAGTGCGAGCATCGTCAATGCCACCACGAGACCGTGCCCGAGAGATTCGAACTGCACCGACGCCATGATGCCCGATGCGCCTGCGATGACAGCCGATCCGAGGTAGGGAATCACGTGCACGATTGCTGTCGCAGCGCCCCAAACCGCCGCGTGTTCAACGCCAAGCGCAGCGAACGCCGCCCACGTCAACCCACCGATGACCACGTTGGTGATTACGAGCACCCCGAGGTAACGCTGCAGCTGCACGCCGATTTCATCCAGCATGCCGCTCGTCAGGCGCTGCGTCGGCCGATGGCCCGAGAAAGCAGCGAGCAATCGCCGCTTGAAGAGATCGCCGGACGCGAGCAGGAAGTAGATTAGAAAAAGGACAACACCGAAACTGCCAACCGCGGTCATCGCCGCCGCCGACCAATGAATCAGCGTGCCTTGCACGTCGACTGGCGCAGGAGCATTCGCGGCAAGGTTCGCACGGTGGCCAAGGTGAGCCGGAAGGCGTTGAAGCAGGGAGTCATTGCTGGTGCCATCGCCGCCGCCAGCGTGGTGGTGCGGGAGATCCGGAAGCGGCGAAAGCTGGACTGAGGCCGATCCTTATCACCTCCACTTCCCAGATAAAGCAGCCGCAGACCTACACAGAAATCACGCAGCATGAAATCAGACCCGGGGTCAGGGGAGACCCCCCCTTGGATCATCTGCGTCCATCTGCGTGAATCTGCGGCTCCGGGCGGTGTCGCAAGAACAGAAACCAGCAGTCAGGATATTGGGCTCACTTCCCCGCCTGGTTCAGCGCCTGCTGCCGGAGCGCCTTGCTGGCGTAGATTGCCACTTCGACCCGCCGGTTTGCCGCCCGTCCGGACTCGGTGTCATTGCTGGCGACCGGCTCCGTCTCACCCAGCCCGCGGGTGCCGATGCGGGATCCATCCACTCCCTGGGTGACCAGGTAGGACGCGGCCGCTGTAGCCCGCCGCTCGGAGAGACCCTGGTTGTAGTCCGCCGAGCCAACCTGATCGGTGTGGCCGATGATCACCAGATCGGTGCCGGGATACTTGTCGAGGCTCGCGGCCAGCTCGTGCAGGTTGGTCCTTGCGGCGGACCGCACCACGTCGGAGTCGAAGTCGTACAGGAGCCCGGATTCGAAGGTCACCTGGATTCCCTCTCCCACCCGCTCCACCTTGGCGCCTTTGATGTTCTGCTCCAACTCCCGGGCCTGCTTGTCCATCTGATCGCCGATGATACCGCCGGCGATGCCGCCCAGTACCGCACCGACGAGAACACCCTTGGCCGTGGAGCCGGCCACCTTGCCGATCACCCCGCCCACGACGGCTCCGCCGGCGGTGCCAACGACTGCCCCGGTCTCCCATTTCTTGGCACAGCCGAGGCCGGCGGAACCCACCGCCGTGAGCAGGAGGGTGAGGAAAATGAATCGCGGTCTGACTTGCACGTTGACCTCCTGGAGCTTTCGGGGGAGTGACAGGAATGGAAAGTTGGCCGGGGGGCCGGGATGCAACAATCGATCTAAGGATTGAGTATGGATCTAGTGACGGTTTTTCTCCCCTCTCTACGCAACGCCATGGGAAGGCCCGATCCTCCGGCCCCTAACCCTGCACTCCTATGGGGAGGCTCTCATGGCACAGTCGCTTCGCCGTTTTTCAATTCCTACGTTGACCCTCTGGTTTCTGGCCGCCTGCGGCGGCGGCTCCTCGTTGGGACCTGGTGGCGGCGGAGGTGGCGGAGGCGGGGGCGGCGGCTCGGTGACCGGGACTCTTTCAGCCGACATCGATGGGGTTTCCTGGACCAGCGCCGCCGCCGGGCTCACGGTGACCGGGTCAACCGCCCCGGGCAGCCAGATCATGTACGGAGTCGAGTTCGCCGGAACCGACTACGTCAGCATCGGCCTGCTCCTGGGCTACATCAACGGCCCCGGCACCTACCCACTCGGCGTGAATCTGGGGACGACCGCCGGCGGGTCCGCGCTCGTCATTCGCAAGGTGGGCACCGCCTTTGACACCTGGATGACGGACTTTACCGGCGCCGGTGGCACCGTGACGATCACCGCCCTGACCAGCACTCGGATGACCGGAACCTTCCAGTTCTCCGCCACGCCGGAGCTCGGGAGCACGGCGACCGGCACCCGGGTGGTCACCAACGGGGCGTTCGATCTGCCACTCTCGACCAAGTTCACCCCGGCGACCGGCAGCGATCACGGCAGCTCGATCAGCGCCACCCTGGGAGGATCACCCTTCTACGGGGCGACCGTGGTGGGGCTGGGCTCCGGTGGGGCGTTCTCGCTCGGCGGCACCACCACGGCCTATACCCTCAGCCTAATCTCGGGGACTCCGGTCACCGCCGGGAACACCTATGACATGGTCACTGGGGTCAAGGTGCAGGTGGTGGGAACCGGGGGCAGTTTCTGGGGGGGCGGGATGGCCAACGACCTGGGGACGGTCACGATCACCAGCCTCACCGCGACCCGGGTGACGGGGACCTTCACCGGGACACTCACGCCGTCGGGGAGTGCCAGCACGCCGCTCACGATCACCAATGGGAGCTTCGATGTGAAGATCCAGTAAGACAGTGAGCGGTGAGCAGGATACAGTGAGCAGTAAGCAGTGAGCAGTAAGCCGGGTGTTCCCTGAACGAGC
>JBGPJS010000554.1:0-2690 GCA_041485505.1 Gemmatimonadota bacterium
GCGCAGCACGGCCGCGGCCTCCGGGGTGATTTCCACCCGGGCGACGACCACCGGTTAGAAGAACCCGAGCTTCTTCGGGCTGTAGCTGACCAGCAGGTTTTTGGTCTGCTGATAGTGATCCAGCATCATCTTGTGGTTTTCCCGCCCGATGCCCGACTGCTTGTACCCGCCGAACGCCGCGTGCGCCGGATAGGCGTGGTAGCAGTTGGTCCACACCCGCCCGGCCTTGATGGCACGCCCCATCCGGTAACAGGTATTGGCGTCGCGACTCCACACGCCGGCCCCGAGCCCGTAAAGGGTGTCATTGGCGATTGCCAGGGCATCGTCCTGAGTCTTGAACTTGGTGACCGACACGACCGGCCCGAAGATCTCCTCCTGGAAGATCCGCATCCGGTTGTGGCCTTCGAAAATGGTGGGCTGGAAGTAGTAGCCGTCCTTGAGCTCGCCGGGGTGTACCCGACGGGCACCGCCGGTGAGGATCTTGGCCCCTTCCTTCTTCCCGATGTCGATGTAGCTCAGGATCTTCTCCAGCTGATCGTTCGATGCCTGGGCGCCGATCATGGTCTTGGGGTCGAGCGGGTTCCCCTCCACGATTGCCTTGGTGCGGGCGACGGCCCGTTCCATGAACCGGTCATAGATCGACTCCTGGACCAGGGCGCGCGACGGACAGGTGCAGACCTCCCCCTGATTCAGGGCGAACATGACGAACCCTTCGAGCGCCTTGTCGAAGAAGTCGTCGTCCGCCTCCATGACGTCGGCGAAGAAGATGTTGGGCGACTTGCCGCCCAGCTCCAGGGTGACGGGAATCAGGTTCTCCGCCGCGTACTGCATGATCAGCCGGCCGGTGGTGGTTTCGCCGGTGAAGGCCACCTTGGCGATCCGCGGGCTCGAGGCCAGGGGCTTGCCCGCCTCGACGCCGAAGCCCTGGACCACGTTCACTACCCCGCTCGGCAGGATGTCCGCCACCAGCTCCATGAACGCCATGATGGACACCGGTGTCTGCTCGGCCGGCTTGATCACCACGCAGTTACCGGCCGCCAGCGCGGGCGCGAGCTTCCAGAACGCCATGAGCAGCGGGAAGTTCCAGGGGATGATCTGCCCGACCACACCGAGCGGCTCATGGAAGTGGTAGGCCACGGTGTCGCTGTCCACCTCCGAGATGCTCCCCTCCTGGGCCCGGAGCGCGCCCGCGAAGTAGCGGAAGTGGTCGACGGCGAGGGGCAGGTCGGCGTTGATGGTCTCGCGGATTGGTTTGCCGTTGTCGATGGTCTCGATCAGCGCGATGGCCTCCAGGTTCTGCTCCAGCCGGTCGGCGATACGATTGAGGATGTTGGCCCGATAGGCGGGAGAGGTGGTGTTCCAGCTGAGCGCTGCGGCGTGCGCGGCATCGAGCGCCTTGTCCACGTCCTCGTGGGTGGAGCGGGCGACCTCGCAGAGCCGCTGTCCCGTGATGGGGGTCGGGTTGTCGAAGTACTGGCCGCGGGCCGGGGCGACGTATTCGCCGCCGATCCAGTTGTCGTAACGGGCCCGGATCGGGAGTCGGCTCTTGAAGCCGGCTGCGGCGCTCGGCAGCACCGCGTGCTGGACTGGCTTGGTCGTAGATGTCATGCGGCACCTCGTGGGGAGTGGGGTTCCCAATCTAATCGATAGGCATGACATGAGGCGAACATGAAAACCGCTGGAAGGACCTCACATTCTCCGCTCCAGCCTGGCCCTGCGCCCGGCCGGCCTCCTGCGCAGCCGGTTACGCGGCCATCTGTATCAGGAGAGTCCTGGTTGACCTGCGGCGGCCGCGCGACCGACGCGTCGAGCCGAGGAGGAGCAATTGTGCAAAGCACGCTCCCTGGTGCCGAGGCACCAGATCAGAAGCGCACCGCGTCCGGCTACACCGTGATCCGAAACGGCAGCACTCTCGGCTGCACCAGCCTCTCGTAGTCGCGGTAGGCCAGCTTGATCACCTCCGTCGTCGACCCGGCATTGAAGGCGATCTCCTCGTCCTCGGTCAGCTCCTCCGCAACCAGCGTCCGGACCCCGAAGAGATGGCCGAAGGGGGGCATGGTCCCCAAGGCGCAGTCGGGGAACAGGTTCTTGAACTCCTTCTCGTGGGCCAGCTCGACCTCCTGGGCTCCCGTGGCGTCCAGCAGCAGGGTGAAGTCCACCTTCATGGTGGACGGCAGCACGACCATCGTCATCTCACCGTCGATCTTGACCATCACCGCTTTCGCCATCTCCTTGCCCGGGATGTGGGCCGCGGCCGCGACCTCCTGTGCCGTGAAGGCGGGTGAGTGGGTGATGGTGACGTACCTGACGTTCTGTGCGTCGAGGAATTTCCTCAGCTTCAGGAGTGGCATGGCTTCCCTCCGTGCGGTGGTTTGGCGTGGAATGCGGCACGGCGCATCCGGTCATGCCGCCCAAGCCCGAACGGGCCCCATCGCAAGCTTCACGGAATGGCTTGAAGGGAGTTTGAAGGGGACCTGAGGACCCCATTAGACGGCGGCAGAAACCGCCCCTGTAGCACTGGTGAACCCGACGGATCCCTCACCTCGCCCGAACCAGGTACCCACAGCTCCAGCCCGTCTCCTGTAGCCTCCCGTTTCCCCTTTCCCGTTCCCCTTTCCCCGTTCCCTGTTCCCCTTTCCCCGTTCCCTGTTCCCCGTTCCCCGTTCCCTGTTCCCTGTTCCCCGTTCCCC
>JBGPJS010000555.1:0-2665 GCA_041485505.1 Gemmatimonadota bacterium
ATCCCCTCCTCGACGTGCCCGAGCTGCTCGAAGGGCTTCTGGCCGTCCGTTCGATGCTGGTACCCTCGGAGGCCCTCTTCTTCTACGTGCTGGTGCGCCACACCCTCGCGCGCGCCGGCATCGATGACCGCGACCTCTCGGACTATCTGGCCGCGCTGCTCCTCGAATTTGGTCAGCGGGACCGCGCCTGGCGGGTGGATTGGAATGACGACCACAGCCATCGCTATCTGGTGGACATCCTGGCGGATCTCGAGGCCACCGACGGGGACCGGCGGTTCAAGGTGATGGTCCACCTGGGGAACTATTCTCTCTGGCTTGCCGGTCTCTTTCCCGATTATATCGCCGCCCGCCGCCTGCGCAAAGGCGGCCCCGATGTCTCGTATTATGACGCGCTGGGCCGTCGCGGATTCGCACTCGCCAGCGATCATGCCCTGGCCGATCACTATCATCTTGACAGCGTCCTGCGCAGCGCCGCGGAGCAATTCGGCCAGTTGCGCGAGGCACTGAATGAGGTGAGCGAGCGGGTGCTGTTTCCGTTGCATTAGGGGGCCAGCAGCCGGCTTTCAACCGCGACCCGCCAGCTGCCAGCTCTCAACTATCGGCCGTCGTTCCCCCTCGCCTGCCCCCATCTCCGCCTCTGGTCTCTTCGCTACAGAATTCCTGCGCTGCTCAAAGCAGGCGCTCATTGAAGCACCGAATCCGGGAAAAACGGACAATGGGCGTCCTCAAAGGCGGTTGGATCGATCTCGAGGCCGAGGAGAGGTACCACCGACGCGGAGCCGATGGATACGGTGCCGATCGGCGGGGCGCCTTTCACTGGCGGGCTTTCAAACAGCACCACGCCGCGCGCCTTGGAGCTCTTGTCCAGGATCAGCACCCCAAAGGCCGGGTGGATGTTCGGGGGAAGGTCCCCCTCCATCCCGATCACCCAACTCTCGCCGACCTTGCCGCTCAGACCCCGGTAGGCCGGCCCGGCCACCAGCCGAACCACCAACTTCTCCGGGAGCGTGGCCGGGGGGGTGGCAAGGGTCGAGTTGGGGACCGAGAATTGATTGAGCAGGATGGTTGAGCCGGCCACCGCGTTGAACCCGCAGAGAGCATCACCCGCCGTCTTGTCGCAGGCAGTGAGCGCGAGGATCATGGCGAGGGGGAGTCTGGCGACCATGACTAAAGGTAACCACCAGCGACCTTCCTTGACGCTCTCTATCGCCGTCCATACCATTCGGCAGACTTCGCGGTTGGAGGGTCGAATGCCGACGTACGAATACCGATGTGTGGCCTGCCGGAAGGAGTTCACCCGGGTCGAGAGCCTGGTCGAGCACGAGCGGAGTAAGGTCGTCTGCCCCGAGTGCCGCTCTACCAACGTCGAGCGGATCTTCACGCCGTTTTACGCCAAGACGGTCCGGAAGTCCTGACGGTGTTCGAGGGTCTCAAGGCTCGGCTGGACCAGCTCCTCGCCGAGCACACGCCACCCCCAGACGCGAGGGCCCGGGCCGCGAGTCTTCAGGCCGCGCTGATTGAGGCCAAGGTCGCCGTGGGCACGATGCGCGACGCGCTGGCGGTCACCGAACGCGAGCTGGCCGGGGAGCGAAAACAGCTGGAGGATGCCGAGCGGCGCGGACGGCTGGCCGCGGAGATTCCCGATCCGGAAACGGTCGAGGTCGCGAACCGATTTGTGGCCAAGCACCGGGAGCGGTCGGGCGTCCTGGGACGGAAGCTCGAGGTGCAGCGGGACGAGTTGTCGCTGGCCGAGCGGGAGCTGCAGGAGATGACCCTGCAGTTCCGCTCGGCCAAGTTCGGCGGCGCGGCGGCCCAAAGCGCGGAAGGGGCGTGGCGGGAGATGCAGTCAGCCGGAGGGCAGCGAGCAGAGACCGATCCGGACGACGTCCTGCTCAAGCACCGGATGGACCGTGCCGGGCACGAGGCGGCGGCGGAGGCGCAGCTGGCGCATCTCAAGAAGAAGCTGGGAAAGGACAACGCGTGAGGAGTCAGGTGTGAGGAGTGAGGAGTGGTCGGGACGGGAACGCCTGTCGCCTGGCGCTACCGCCAGGCGTTGCTGGTTCGTTCTCCTCCTCCTTACTCCTTACTCCTCACTCCTCACCTCGCAGCAGCCGATTCATCCCCCCCCGCACTTCCAGAAGCTGGCCCACACTTACAGTATCGTCGCTTGGGATTCCGTCACCGGTGATCTCGGCGTGGCGGTTCAGTCGAAATTTCCCAATGTCGGCGGCATCGTGCCTTGGGGCCGGGCCGGCGTTGGCGCGGTCGCGACCCAGAGCCTTGGCAACACCGCCTACGGAGAGCGCGGACTCGACCTCATCGCACAGGGCGCCACCGCCGAAGAGGCGCTCCGCATTGTCATGCGAACCGACAGCATGCTGCAGGACCGGCAGGTGGGGATGGTGGACGCCCGGGGAAACGCGGCGAGCTTTTCAGGCAAGACCACCTTCGACTGGTCCGGTGGACGGGTGGGAAACCCGGGTGGGAGCGGCAATATCCTGGGCGGCAAGGGCGAGGTGATCGTCGGGCGCACATTTTCGGCCCAGGCCAACATCATGGTCTCGGACCAGACGGTGAAAAACCTGGCCCAGACTTTCGCCGCGACCCGGGGTCCGCTGGCGGACCGGCTGATGGCCGCACTCAGGGCAGGGCAGGCCGGCGGCGG
>JBGPJS010000556.1:0-2659 GCA_041485505.1 Gemmatimonadota bacterium
GTAGTTGGGCTCGATCTCGTATCCGAGGCTATTGCGGTATGCTCGGTATGCGGCAACGTTCGTGGTACCCGTCCCAGTGAACGGGTCGAGAACTGTGTCTCCTACAAAGGAAAACATGCTGATCAGGCGGTAGGCGAGCTCGATCGGAAAAGGCGCCGGGTGGCCCAAATACCGGGAAGAACCAGGGACATCCGTCCAAACCTGTCGAAACCATCGAGCGTGGTCGGCCTTATCGATAACGCTGAGGTCGCGTTGCAGTGAGGTGGGGCGGCGATAAGCACCTGGTTTCCTGAAGAGCAACACATATTCGACGTCGTTCTTGATCACCCCATTCGGTTCATACGGCTTTCCGAGAAAGGGGGCACCGTTCCCTTCGACCTCGGTTGAAGCATTTGCAATCTTGTACCAGAAGATGGGTGATAGGTAGTCGAAACCCAGGCTACGGCATCTGACGCTAATGTCCGCGTGAAGGGGAATAACGTGATGCCGCCCCGCTTTCTTACGAGGCAGGCACACGTCTCCTATGACGACACAGAGTCTGCCGCCGGGGGTGAGCATCTTGAAACAGCGACGCCACGTTCTATCCAGCTCATCGAGAAAGCCCTCATAGTCGTCAAAGTGCCCGAGCTGAGCCGGGCCGGCGGCACCATCGTACTCTTTGAGGGTCCAGTATGGGGGGGACGTAACGACAAGGTGAACGCAGTCCTCCCCGGAGATCTCGGCCATTTCCCGTGCGTCGCCCAAGAACAGTTGATGCCTCGTTCTGAGCAACTCGGGGGAGGACTCCCAAGCGGTGCGCTTTGCCGCGAATTTCGTGTCGAGGGATGGCTCGGTAGACCGGATTGAGGTTGCCATGGCCGCAAAGATACTGAGGAAGCGCGGTGCCTGCTAGGACAGGATCTGGAGTCTACGACCCGCTCTTTCGCCGGAATATCTCAGCCACGTAGACGCTCTCCGCATTCCACAGAATCCACGACTTGAAGCCCAACTCCTCCGACGCGCGAATCTGCTCCCGGACCATGGCTGGTGAATACGGCGGGTTACCCAGCGTGAAGGCCTGCAGGTAGGGACGGATTTCCGCGCTGCCTCCCACTCTCCTGGTTCGAATCATCGCGTCCATCAGGGCATTCCGGACCACGTCATAAGGATGAGCGTTCGGATCGGGAATCCCGTGGAACACGTCGTGGTAGTGGCTGGGATAGATCATCGGCAGCACCACGTCCGCCCCGCTCACCAGATCCTCCCACACCTGCCCAATCCCCATCGTGACTTCAGCACTCGCGGTGAATCCGAAGACATCGATGCTGAAGGGGACGCCGAGCTTTCTCACCCGGTCGCGGAGCAATCGCAGGTTTCTCACCAGTCCGCTCCGCGGACTCTCGTTGCCGCGCCGGGAAGGAAAGACCGCCTCGGTGATCCCCGGCTCGACCTCGTCCGGGAATCGGACGTAGTCGAATTGCACTTCGGCGAAGCCGAGACCTACCGCCTCTTCGGCCAGCTGGGCGGCGTAAACCCAGATGGAGTCGTTGAATCCGTCGAGCCAGGTGGAATGGCCGCTGTCCCGCCATGGGGCGCCGTGCCGATCCCGGATGCTCCACCCTGGGCGGGCCGCGGCGAGCAGCGGGTCCCTGGCTACGACGATGCGTGCGATCGCATAAATGTGATGCGCCTGCAGCACCCGGAGGCGTTCCCTCGCATCGGGAGCCCGGAGCTGAGTGTTGGCGCCGACCATGATCGCGGTGGAAACCGAGGAGGCGTAGGTGAGATAGCCGGTCTCGTCCTTCACATCCACTACGAACGCATTCACTTCAGTAGTGTCCGCCAGGCGCACCAGGCCGTCGAACTCGGGTCCGCCAAAGGCCCAGGCGCTGAGGTAGATCCCATGAATGTCACGGGGCCGGTGGAACGATAGCGTGACCGGGGGTGCCGCCTGACCAGGTGCGCAGGCGACGATGCCGGCGGTCACCACCGCTTTCACCTCGGCGGCACGGAGAATTCGGAGAGTCAGGGAGAGCATCCTGACAATATACTCCGTCCCCTCCAACCCTTCTCAGGGTCGCTCCGACCGGAACCCTTCAATTGTCGAGTGCATGGAGGGGGCGACGGGCCTCGCGGCCGCGAGCGCCACGGTGGGCGGATGGAAAGCACCGGAGTCATACACCCCGCGCGGATTCCACAGCACCCAGGAATTGATCCCGAGCTCCTCCGCCGCGCGGATCTGATCCCGAACCATCGCCGGAGTGTAGCGGGGCATGCCCAGGGTGAACGCTTGAAGGTAGGGTCGGATTTCGGCGGTCTTCCCCAGTCCGGTGGAGCGGCGCTGAGCATCCTGCAGCGCGAGACGGATGGTGCGGTAGGGCTGGCTGTTGGGGCGCGCGATGTCGTAAAACCCGCGGAAATAGTGGCTGGGATAGATCATGGGCAGAACCACGTCGGCGGTGGTGACGAGATCCTCCCAGACCTGCCCAATGCCCAAGTCCCCATCGGAGCTCGCGGTGAGGCCGAAGACATCGACGGTAAACGGTACCCCGAGCCGCTTGACCCGGTCGCGGAGAAGGCGGAGGTTTCGGGTGACGCCGTCGCGCTGGCTCTCCCCGGATCGGCGAGCAGCGAACAACGCGCTTGCCATCCGGGAGCGGGGCTCGTCCGGGAAGCGAAC
>JBGPJS010000557.1:0-2640 GCA_041485505.1 Gemmatimonadota bacterium
ACGCTCGGCGCGAAGAAAATCCGGGGATCGGCGGTCGGCTCGAGGCCGGTCGCAATCTCCCAACCAGGAGGAAGCTCGAGCGCGACATGGGACGGGGCCAGGGTGGCGCCGACGATGTACATGAAGGACTGAGTTCCGCCGACCAGCCCCCCCGTCGGGGAGAGAAAGGGACGCCACGCGCCCCGGGGTGACTCCGGCGCCGGGAGCCGGACCCGGTAGCGGACCACGACCTCGCCCCCCGGGGCCGACACCCGCCAAAGCGCGCTGTCCTCCCGCGCCACCAGCGCTCCGCCACCGACGGCCTCGGCTCGCAACCCCTCGACGTAACGCCAGTAGCGATCGTCGTATTCCGGGTGAGCGACCATCGCGAGATGAAAGGTGTCGGGCGCATTCCGGATCCGCATCTCCACTTGAATAGCCGTCAGGTCGGTGCTGTCGACCCGCAGCGTGTACCCGATCACGGGCTGCGAGCGGGTGAAGCGGATCTCGAATGCATCGCTCGCGCGGGTGAGCGGGTTCTGCGCCTGCGCGACCCCGGTGAGAGCAAGGAAGGCGACAAAGGCGGCGGTGGTTCTGGACATGACATGATTCCAGGGTTCGGGGGGCTCATCATGGGATGCCGGTGGCCGGCGCCGAGTTTGAATGACGATCCGCCGGTGCCCGGCCAGCAGAGACACCGGCTGGCGCTCGCGTCTGAGGGGCGCTTTCTTCCACAGCGTGGAGAAACAGACCGATCTCTTGATCATCGGCGCCGGCCCCTTCGGGCTGGCGATGGCCGCCTACGCCGCAGACTTGGGCCTCGATTACCTGATGGTCGGCAAGCCCATGGGATTCTGGAGAGACCAGATGCCGGCGGGTATGTTCCTGCGCTCGGCCGCCGACTGGCACCTCGACCCCACCGGTCGCTGCACCATCGAGCGCTTCCTGCAGACCCGCAGCCTGACCCCCGCCGATGGGGAGCCGCTCTCTCTCCAGACCTA
Organism: Gemmatimonadota bacterium; assembly: GCA_041485505.1. Taxonomy (GTDB): domain Bacteria; phylum Gemmatimonadota; class Gemmatimonadetes; order Gemmatimonadales; family GWC2-71-9; genus JBDUEA01. The sequence goes on from JBGPJS010000557.1 coordinate 981, forward strand.
CCTGAGCTACACCGACTGGGTCCAGGAGGAGGCCCACCTCGTGCCCCTGCCGCGTCAGGTCGAACGACTCGACCAGATTGACGTTGCGCAGGCACGGTTTCGGGCCAGTCTGGAGAACGGCGATTCCATCATCGCCAAGCACGTCGTTATCGCCGTCGGTTTCAAGTATTTCCGGCACATCCCTCAGGACCTGGTCGATCGGCTTCCCCCTGGATGTTTCGCGCACACCTGCGACCGGGTGGACTTCAAGGATCTTGGGGGACGCCGCTGTCTGATCATCGGTGGCCGGCAGAGCGCGTTCGAATGGGCGGCCCTGCTCCACGAGGCCGGTGCCGCGGCGGTTCATCTCTCCTATCGCCATGACAGTCCCCGCTTCGCCGAAGCCGATTGGTCCTGGGTGAATCCCCTCGTCGAGCGCACCATCGACGAACCAGGGTGGTACCGAAGACTCTCACCCGCCGAGCAGGAAGCCACCAATCGCCAGCTCTGGGCCGAGGGACGGCTGAAGGTCGAACCCTGGCTGGAGCCGCGGCTCCGGACCGACACGGTCACGCTCTGGCCTCGAACCGAAGTAGTCGCGGCAAGGGAGCTCCCCGCTGGTGCACTGCTCGTGAGGCTGGACAACGGTGAAGCGCTCACCGTCGACCAGATCATTCTCGCCACTGGATACCGAGTTGACCTCTCCCGGGTGCCATTCCTTGTTCAGGGCGATGTTCTGCCGAGGGTGACGACCAGAAACGGATTTCCGATGCTGGACAACCATCTTCAGACCAACGTCCCCGGGCTGTTCATCACCAGTATGGCCGCGACCCAGGACTTCGGGCCTTTTTTCGCCTTCACGGTCTCGGCGCGCGCCTCGGCAAGACTACTGGGCGGAGCCCTGGTTGACTGACAGCGAGAACCCATCCCTGGCCTGGACCGCACGATGAGCCTCTGGCGTATGGCCCCCCTAGTCCTGCTGGCCCTCCTCTCCGGCCGGAGGCCGGCTCGAGATCCTGCCTCCGAGCGCATCGTCACGAGCTCGAACCGATCGCCGGCCGGCACTCTCAAGAATGGGGTGCTCACCCTTCGATTGGAGGCGCGCCTCGGCGCCTGGTATCCCCACGCCGACGACGGCGCCAATCTCATGGTTCAGGCTTTCGCGGAGACCGGCCGGCCGCCCCAGATCCCGGGACCGATGATCCGGGTCCCCGAGGGGACCCTGCTCCGCATCACGGTGCGTAACACGCTCGACTCGACGCTGGTGCTGTACGGGCTGCACACTCGTCCGGGGTCACCTGACGATACGGTGCAGGTGGGTCGGCGGGCGTTACGCGAGCTCAAGTTCCCCGTTGGCGCGCCAGGCACCTATTACTACTGGGGCTCCACCACCGGCCGGACCATGGATGATCGCGATTGGCTCGACAGCCAGTTGTCGGGCGCCTTTATCGTGGACCCGGCGGGCACCCCGCCCGATCCGAGCGAGCGGATCTTCGTCATCGGCCTCTGGTTCCAGCCGCCGGATTCGAGCGCCGCCGACACCCACTCGGTGCGGGATGTGATGACCATCAACGGTAAGTCCTGGCCCTACACCGAACACCTGACGTACACGGTGGGGGACTCGGTACACTGGCGCTGGATCAATCCATCCAGCAGTTCCCATCCGATGCATCTCCACGGG
>JBGPJS010000558.1:0-2603 GCA_041485505.1 Gemmatimonadota bacterium
ACTGCAGTCCTTTTGCCGCGAGTAGGCCGCCGCCGGATGACGGGCCAGGAAACCGGCCGGGTGGAAGGTCTCTCCCGCACCGGGGTTGGGGCGGTGGCAGTCGAGGCATTCCGACCGCGCGTGGCAGGCGTTGCAGGTGTTGGGATTGGCGCTCGCGACCGGACCGTGGTGGTCGACGAACCTCGGGGTATGCCAGGTGGGCTGCCCCCGGTCGATCTGGGCGCCGGGGGCGCGGCCCGGTCCCGCCGCATGCAACGCCTGCGCGACCACCACCGCGCCCCGGTGGCAGGTGGCGCAGCTCTCCTGGGTGTGGCAGGTCGCGCAGAGGGCCGGTTCGAGGCGGCTCTGCCCGCCGTGGGTGTTCAGGAAGCGGCCGCCCTTGTGGCTGGCGGGGGGCTTGAGCTCCGCCACGATCGCGGTGGACCGGGGATCGGGGGCGAGCGCCTGGATGACCGGCACCTCAGGCGCGTTGACGTGGCACTGGAGGCAGAATTCCCGGGCGTGGCAGGTAGCGCAACTGGGCGCGACGGCAAAGCTCCGCTCCCCCGCCGTCACCGGTTGGGCCAGCCGGCCGTGGCCCTTGACCATGAAGTCCGCTGCCTCGTGCGAGGCCGGCTTGGGGAACCGGGCGATCTGTTCCCGGCTGAGGTCGGTGGCCTGGGGCAGCGGCAGGTGGCAGGTGGCGCACGCGGTGTCGGGGGCTTCGCGGTGCGCGAGCTCGATTCCGTGACAATCGAAGCACTGGGTGATCACGGGACGGGCTACCTGCATCCAGGGCGCGTCTTTCTCGCCGTGGCACCTCATGCAAGCCAGGGTGGTGTCACCTCCAGTTTTCTTGATGTAGGCCTGCGCGTGCTCCCCGTGGGTGAAACGCAGGTTGCCCGGCTTCGGCGCTGGGGCCGACCACTCGATCGCTTTCTCAACCGTTCCATCGTGGCAGTTCTTGCACCCAGCGATGGAGGGCCAGAGCGGCTGGTCCGCGGCGGCCGCGCCGGCATGGCAGAACTGGCACGAGGCGAAGACCTTCCGGTGCTTCCAATGGTCGAAGCCCGCTGACTGGCCAAACGCGCGGCCGCCGAATGAGGTCAGGGCGAGGGCCAGAAGGCCCAGGAGGGGACCGAGGCGCATCACCGCTCCCCGGGCCGGCGTACGGCCGGCGGGAGGATCGGCCGGTCACCGCCGTTGCCGATCAACCAGGACATGCTTGCGATCAGGCGGGTCTGATCCCAGTCGAACGCAGAGGCGTCCGGACGCCGGTGGTCCTCGGCATACCGGGTCGCGTTCAGGCTGAGCCGGAGACGCTCAGTGGGCCTCAGATCCGCGCGGAGGCCTATCCACGTCAGGCCACTCTCGTTGTAGCGGAATTCGAGGGGTCGTACCTGGTGCCCGCCCGCGGCGCCGAGGCCCACCTGGCGCGAATGCTGCCAGTTGAGGTTCAGGTCCCAGCCTTGCGAGGAGGCTCCCGGGCCGAACTCGCGCTGATAGTTGCCCCCCGCGTACCAGTCGGTGGCAAAGGCGACTCCGACCCCCCCGCTCCAGCGCCACCCGTCCTCTTGCACCTGGAGGAGTGGGCTGCTGGCCGAGGGATCGCTGTACCAGTAGCGCTCACCGGAGCCGTGCAGGTCCCATCCGGTGATCGGCGTCAGCCAGAACGAGCCGTTCACAGCCGTGTACGGCACCGGGCTGAACACGCCCCAGATGGTCCACAAGTCGAAGTAGGGTCGGTAGCGCTTGACGCCAACCCCCGCTCCCCACCGCCGCTGACCGTAGCGCAGGTCGGCGTCGACTGTGCCCCACCAACCGCGGGCGATGTCATAGTCGGCGCCGCCGCTCAGCCGGAACCGCGCCAGGGGCCGCATGCTCGCGCTGAGCGCCAGCCGTTCCGAGACGAAGTTCCGGGTGTCACGGTCCACCTCCCGCTGATACTCCACTCGCGCGTCGCCGCGGGCGAACTGCCAGCCACCGTTGGCCCCGACCACCAGCTGGTGCTCTCGGGGCTGGAAGTCGTCCAACGGATTGAGAGCCGGCGCGGTCACCGGCAAGGCCACGCCACGGGCGAGGCCGATGCCGGCATACACCTCACCCGAGAGTCCCGTGGAGCGGTCGCGGGCGCTCACCAGGCCGCCATCAAACCCGGTATAGCCCAGCCGACCGCGGGTGACCTGCCGACCGGCACGGCCGGTGAGCCAGTCGAAATTGCTGTATTCGAGGTAGCCTTCCAGCAGCTGCAGGGCCGGGTTGGTGCCGGGTAAGACGTCGGCACTACCCAGATTCACTGCCAGCCGAGCATTCGCGTGTAGACTCAGGCCATGGACGCCGAACCCCCAGGCGGCGAGGTCTGCGCCCAGCACCAGGGGGCCACCGCGGCGATCCGGGCCCGGGCGGTAGAACTCGCAGAAGGCGGCGCCGGGGGCGCAGCTCACGGCATAGCCGTCCGGCGTCTGGAGCCCGCCGGTGGTCCCGGTGACCGCAGATCCCGCGAGAATACTGTCCAGCTGCACGCCCCTGTAGGCCACGCTCTGCACCCGACTGTCGAGCCGGAGCAGGTACCCCTGAGCGACCGCGAACCCGGGGATCCCGCCCAGCAAGGCCGCCACCAGCAG
>JBGPJS010000559.1:0-2596 GCA_041485505.1 Gemmatimonadota bacterium
GGCTTCTGCGAAGACTGGGGAATCCCGTCGATGTCGGCGCCGAGCCCGATGACCGGCTTCCCGGAGCCCCACGTGGCCACCCAGGCGGTCGGAATGCCGGCGTAGCCTTCCTCGACCGAGAACCCCTCCTTTCGGAGGAGCGCCACCAGATACTTCGAAGTCTCCACTTCCTGAAAGCCCAGCTCGCCGAAGGAGAAGATCTGATCCACCATCTGCTGGGTGAAGACCGATCGAGTCTCGACGTCGGCGAGCACCTCTTTCCTCAGCCGGTCCAGCCTCGGGTCGGGGGCAGGGTTCTGCGCGGTGAGCGATCCGGTGGTGAGTGAGAGCAGGCAGACGCAAGCCAATCGTCGCATTGAGAATCCCTTGGTGTCCGAAGTGAAACCGCTGGCTCCCTGTCCTTACGGCACCGCGCTCGATCCGCAGCTGCCGTCCGCCGCCCGCACGGTGGGATACTTGATCCCCAGCTGCTCGAGATAATTCTTGTACTTCTTGGGATCGTAATAGAACGGGCGCATCTGCTCCCGGTACCGCTCGAGGATGCCCTTGTTGAGGTCGATGGCGGGGCGGTCCTCCGGCCGGATCAGGGGTTCGTACTTGGTGTCCTTGGTCTGCACGTTCCGGAAGTACTCCCACGCATCCGACACCAGTTTGGGCGTAAGGAGGATGTCGAGCATCGTCATGGCCATCGCCTTGGCGCCGGCCGTCGCCCCCTTGTGGGCCACCGGGGTGGCCATCGCAATCGCGTCGGTCCAGTTGTGGCCCGGGAGCCCGGGGATGTTTGACGGGAACCGCAGCGTAACCGTCGGCACGGTCCAGGACACATCGCCGATGTCGTCGGAGCCGCCGCCGCGCTTCTGCTCCTCGGGCACCGGGCCGGAGAGGGCCCGGAGCGCAGTGTCGAGCCCCGGGGACCTCGCATTCTTGAGCTCCTCCTGCAGCGCCTTGGCGAACCGCTGGTCCTCGTCGCTCCACTTCGGCATTCCGACCATCCGGATGTTCTGGGCCATCGCCTCCGCGACCGGCTTGCTGAAATGCTGCGGCCACGCGCTGCCCAGGACCCGCACCGGTTCCAGGGTCGTCCCGGTCATCATCGCGGCGCCCGCGGCGATCGAGTCGCCCACCGCCCAGAGATACTTGATGTTGGGATAGTCCAGCTCGCGGAAGTAGTACCAGACCGAGGCGTTCTGGGGCACCACGTTGGGCTGGTCTCCGCCGTTCGGAATGACGTAGTGCGATCGCTGCGACAGCCGCAGGTGCTCGCGCCGGAAATTCCAGCCGATGTCCATCAACTCGACCGCGTCGAGCGCGCTACGCCCCCGCCAGGGCGCCCCGGCGGCATGGGCCGATTGCCCCTTGAAGGTGTACTGAACCGACACCAGCCCGTTGCCGTCGGGCGACCCCCACTGGACCCCGAAATTGCTGCTGACGTGGCTGAAGAGGTTGATGTCGACGTCCGTGAACAGCCCGGCGCGCACGTAGTACGCCTTGGTACCCACCAGCTCCTCGGCGACCCCGGGCCAGATCTTGATGGTGCCGGGAAGATGGTCCCGCTCCATGAGCTTCTTGAGGGCGAGCGCGGCGGTGATGTTGACCGCCATCCCGCTGTTGTGCCCCTCGCCGTGGCCGGGAGCGCCGGGAACGAGTGGCGCCCGGCAGGCGACGCCCGGTTTCTGGGAGGCCTGCGGAATTCCATCGATATCGGTGCCCAGGCCGATGACCGGCTTGCCCGAGCCCCAGGTGGCCACGAACGAGGTCGGAATGCCGAGGTAGTTCTCCTGGACGGTAAACCCCTCTCTACGAAGCAACCCGACCAGGTACTTCGAGGTCTCGAACTCCTGGAAGCCCAGCTCACCGAACGAGAAGATCTGGTCCACCATCTGCTGGGTGAAGGTGGCCCGGGTGTCGATGTCGGCGATGAGCTCCTTCTTGAGGGCGTCGAGCCGGGGATCGGGGGCCGCCGCCGGGGCCTGTTGCCCGGCCAGCGGCGCGGCGACGAGGACCAACAGCAGCAGCTGCTTGCTCATGAAACCGCCTCCGGAGTTCGGCGCACCAGGGTCAGAATCGTGTAGACCGCGACCGCCTCGTCGTTCTGGTTGGTGACCTCGACGTCCCACGCCACCACGCCCTGGGGTACGCCGTCCTTCGGCGTTTCTTTGGCGGTCTTCTGCTTGACGGTGAGCCGGACCCGGATGGTGTCCCCAGGATACACCGGCTTCACGAATCGGAGCGACTCCATGCCGTAGTTGGCGAGGACCGGCCCCTCCCCCGGATCGACGAACAATCCCGCCGCCGCCGAGATGACGAAGTAGCCGTGCGCCACCCGGCGCTCGAACAGCGAGCGCCGGGCGGCCAGATCGTCGGTGTGGGCATAGAAATGATCGCCGGAAAGGCCGGCAAAATTGACCACGTCTGCCTCGGTAACGGTCCGCCGATGGGTCAACAGCGTCTCGCCGATGCTGAGCTCCTCGAAGTGCTTCCGGAACGGGTGCACCACGTCGGTGGGCGTGGCCGCCCCCTTCATCCAGACCCCAATGACGTGGGAGAGCGTGGTCGGATGGCCCTGCAGAGCGGAACGCTGCAGATAGTGGAGCAC
>JBGPJS010000560.1:0-2595 GCA_041485505.1 Gemmatimonadota bacterium
CATGATTGAGCCTTGACGTGGAGGGCACGTCAGGACATCCCTCGCTCTGCCCATCTGCCCATCTGCCCATCTGCCCATCTGCCCATCTGCCCATCTGCCCCGCTGCCCGTTGCCCCCCCTAAACCATCGGCCTATCTTGCAGTTACGAGCCTCTAGTGAGTCTGAAGACCTCGCCCCCCGAGGAGGGCCGGCACCTCGTCGCCCGGAACCCCAAGGCGACTCACGACTACCACATTCTCGAGACGTGGGAGGCGGGCTTGGTGCTAACCGGCACCGAGGTTAAGTCACTGCGAGGAGGCAAGGCCTCGATCAAGGAAGGCTTCGCGCGGGTCAGGAACGGTGAGGTTTTCCTCGAAGGGATGAACATCACACCGTACGAACAAGGAAACCGCTACAATCACCAGCCGGTCCGGACCCGCAAGCTTTTGCTGCACCGTCGGCAAATCGAGCGGCTGATCGGCGCCGTCGAGCAGCAGGGGTTAGCCCTGGTACCGCTCGACGTGTATTTCAAACGGGGGCGGGCCAAGGTCACCCTGGCGCTCGGGCGTGGCAAGAAGCAACACGACAAGCGCGAGGCTGAGCGCAGGCGGATCGCCGAGCGCGAAGTAGCTCGGGCCATGAGTATGAAAGGCCGGCTATGATCGTCCCAATCGCTCTCCTGTCTCTCCTGCACGGCGGTCTCATCCGCGGGCCTTCCGCGCTGGTGGTCACGACCCCGCGCGGAGAGTCCCGGCTCCCGGTCATGATCGACCCATTCGCGGGGCCGGTCGTCGCCGCACCGGAGCTGCTGGCGGCATTAAACGCCACCGTCCAGACCACCGGTGCCTGGGCCACGGTCACGGTCGCCCACCAGCCGTTCCGATTCCTTCTGGGCGCTCCCACCTATCGGTTCAACGACCGTCTCGAGCCGCTCGCCGGCGCAGCCTGCTTCACCCGGGACACGCTCTTCCTCCCCTTCCAGTTCATTGCTGAAATCCTGCCCCGCGTCTTCACCGAGCGCTTTCGTTACGACGCGGACCTCTCGCGTCTGGTGGAAATTGGTCCCCGAGTGGCTGGACCGGCGCCCGCGCCGGTTCCCTCGTCCCGGCTCCCCAACGGCCTCAAGCGCGGCCACACCGTGGTGGTAGATCCCGGGCACGGCGGCGTGGACCCGGGGAATCCGGGGCTCTACTTCCCCCGCGGGATCACCGAAAAAAATGTGACCCTGCAGATCGGTCTTCTGCTGCGGGAGGAGCTGACCGGTCGCGGGATCGGCGTGCAGATGACCCGGACCACCGACACCCTGATCGACCTTGATGACCGCGGTCCCTTCTGTTCCGCTTCCTGTGATCTCTTCCTGAGTATCCACATCAACTCGCTCAGCCGGCACCATGGGTTTACCGCAACCCGCGGGTTCGAGAGCTACTTCCTGGCCGAGGCGAAGACCGAGGACGCCGTACGGGTGGAGGCCATGGAAAACGAGGCCATCCGCTATGAGACGCCACGGGCTGATGCTGGGGAAAGCGGGAATCTGGACTTCATTCGGCGCGACCTCCAGCAGAACGAGTATCTGCGGGAGTCGGCTCGCTTCGCCGAACTGATTCAGGAATACCTGGCCGGCGCCCATACCGGCGAGGATCGCGGAGTGAAGCAGGCCGCCTTCCGCGTCCTCACTACAGCCCGGCGCCCCGCTGTGCTTGCCGAGCTGGGTTACAGCACCAATCCCCAAGACGGCCGATTGCTGACTGACCGAAAGAGCCAGCGCGCCCTCGCTGCCGCCCTGGCCGACGCGGTGGTGGCCTACCTGCTGGAGTACGAACGGAAGACAGGCGGGCCGGTCGACTCGGGAGAGAATCGTCGATGAGACGCACCGTTCTCCTCGGTCTGCTCGTGCTGCCGGGTGGCTGCGTCTACTACAACGGGATGTACAGTGCCCGGCGATTTGCCCATCAGGCCGAGAAAGCTGAGACCGAGGGTCGCACCATTGAGGCCTCGGGGTTCTGGGGAAAGGTCGCGGTCAAGTCGGAATCGGTCGTGGTCCAACACCCACGGAGCCAGTGGGCCGACGAAGCCCGGTTGCTGTGGGGTCGCGCGTTGGACCGCCTGGGCGACTGCAGCGGGGCTCTCCGGCCCCTTGAGGAGGCGGTCGCATCGATCCGCCGGCCGGATGTCGTCGAGGATGCCACATTTCTGCTCGGGCGCTGCCGTGAAAAACTGGGCGATGCCGAAGGTTCCAGCGAAGCGTTCAGCCGTCTCTTGACTAGCCGGAATCCGGCTCGTCGGCAGGAGGCTCTCTTTCGTCATGGACGTGCCTTGCGGATCGCCGGGGACTATCAATCCGCCCTGGCGGACCTCGAGGGCTCGAGCGATCCCCGCGCGCTGGGCGAGCGGGCGGCCGCGCTCGCCGGTCTGGGCCGGGTTGACGATGCCCTGGTGCTGGCGGACTCGCTCCTCGTGCTCGCCGATACCGCCGCCCCGTGGGATTCGTTGTTTGCCGGTCTCGGGCGTCACGACCTCGAACGCGCCTCCGCCCTGGTCGACCAGGCGATGGCCCTCTCCGGCGTGCCTTCCGCCACCCAGGCGGGCTGGCTGACCGCGGACGGGCGGCGGCTGGCG
>JBGPJS010000561.1:0-2586 GCA_041485505.1 Gemmatimonadota bacterium
GAGGCCCCGTATCAGCGCGATCAGAATGGCCATTGCGGTCGCGGCAGAAACAAAGTTCTGCACCGTGAGGGCGGCCATCTGGGTCAGGTAACTCAAGGTGAACTCACCGCCGTAGGCCTGCCAGTTGGTGTTGGTGGCGAAGCTGGCCGCGGTATTGAACGCGAGGTAGGCCGGCACGGCCGGGAACTCCTGAGGATTGAACGGGGACAGTCCCTGCACCCGCTGGAGTCCGTAGACCACCAGGAGACCCAGCAGGTTGTAGAGCAGCATCGCCCCGGCATACTGCTTCCAGTCCTGCTCCTCATCGGGGGAAACCCGCAGGAGTCGATAGAGCATCCGCTCCACCGGGCCCAGGAGCCGGGTAAGGAAGGTCCGCTCGCCTTGGTAGACCCGGGCCATGAAGGAGCCCAGGGGCTTGGCGCAGCCGATGAGCACCACCATGTAGAGCGCGATCTGAAACCAGGCGTTGGTGGTCATGAGAACAACTCCGGCTTGAGCATCGCCGCGAACAGGTAGATGAGGAGTCCGAGGGCGATGATGCCCGCCACCCAATAGAGCAGGGTCATGGTGTCACCTGACTTTCTCGGAGAGACGGACCAGGCCCCAGCTCAAGGCAAAGAGGACGATGGCCAGTCCGACGCTGATGAGATCCTGCATACATGCCTCCCAGGGTTTCGAGACCGGATTTTAGGTGGAGAAGAATCAGGAAGAGGTCAGGGAAGGGCCGGTCCCCCTCAAGAAACCGTAAAGACGCAGGTTACGATCCCTGGTCTGATGAAAGCACGATGGTGCCGGTGAAGCCGTACTCAGAAAGCAACGGTCTCGAGGCCAGGCCAAGGTGTCTCCCCTGCCGGCTTTGACGGCACCGGTCCCGATGGTTAGGATCGGGCTGAGTCCGCCGGTTCCACCACACCCTTCCGCCAGGGAGGCTCTCGATGATTCACCACCGTTTGCTGTTGGCATGGCTGGTCGGCTGCGCCGTCGCTTGTCAGCCGACCAAGCCCGCTCCCCTCACTCAGGCCGATGAAGCCGCGATCAAGGCCGGAGACGCTGCCTTCGCCAAGGCCGCGACCGCCGGCGACCTCCCGGGCATCATGGCCCTCTACGCCGACGAAGCGGTGGTGCTTCCTCCGGCCATGCCGATGGCCCAGGGAAAAACCGCGATCGAGGAGCTCTTCGGGGGGATGATGCAACAGATGTCGGTGCAACTGGAGCTGACGCCGAAGATCATCGAAGGGGCAGGGGACCGCGCCACGGTGGTGGGAATCTACCGCCTCGTCGGTACGCCGAAAGGCAGCACCGCAATGCCGCCGGAGGATGGGAAGTACGTTCTAGCCCTTCAGCGCCAGGCCGATGGGAGCTGGAAGCTCACCCGGGACGCCTGGAGCCCCGACGCGCCGCCGCCAGCGCCGCCGGCACCGGCGCCAGCGCCGAAGAAGTAGGGCTGAGAAGTCGGAGAGGACGGAGAGGTCGGAGAAGACGACAGGTGGCCAAGCGCAGAAAGGTGGAGAAAGAAATCCTCTCCGACTTCTCCGTCCTCTCGGTTCTACTTCTGCATCAACCTCACCTCGATCCCCCCCACCTCCGCCCCATCCACCGACGACTTCATCACGAAGCGCTGAGGTTCCGCATTCATTTGAAGCCGTGACTCGACCCGGGGATCGATCCTGAGCTCGTACTCGCTCGGCTTGACTCCGATGGCGTAGAAGGCCCCATCGGAAAAGGTCACGATACTGCGGGCGATACCGGTCTTGAGATCGGTGAGAATCAGTGGCGCCCCGCCCAACCCCTGGAGCCCCGCGATGGTCTCCCGCACCACCCGCCCCTCGAGCGTGCCGCCCGGTGCGATCGGGAGATCGAGCGTCCGGAACCGGTTGGGACCCGGCTCCACGCTCAATGCCGAATACGTCGGTGTCCACAGCGGCGACGGCAGGCTCAGCGAATCCACCACCACCAGCACCGGCTCGTAGGGTGAGAGGTCCCAGACCCGCCACTGGCCGGAAGAATCGGAGAGCGCGCTCTCCATGCCCACCCGGACCCGCACACCGGGGATGACTTGTTCGTTTGAATCGAGCTTCCCGTTGCCGTTCTCGTCTAGAAAGACCCGCCCAGCCAGTCCCGCCCGCTGCATCGAGGGTCCGGCGGTGAAATTGAGCTTCCGGCTTGACGGGTTGTAGAGGACCGAGCCCTGGACGTACTGCGTCGAGGTCGCCGGCGCGGCGGACGGGGCATTCACCGTGGCATAGGCCCGCACGGTGCGCAGTTCGGTCGACAGCGTGAGGGTGTAGGTAGTGCCCAGTCCGCCGCGGGACCAGGCGACGCCGGTCTCCATCCGGAGTCCCGCGGTGAGCAGGCGCGAGAGGTAAGCGGAGACGCTGTAGGGGTGGAAACTTCCTTCTGTCTCCAGGGTCGTCCGGGCGGTGAACTGGCCGAAGAACTTTCCCAGCGCCGGCTGGGGGAGAATGAAGCTGTTCACCCCAAAGAAAGCCCGGGTATCGGATCCGGCGGCGATAGCCACATTCCGTTGTACCCGAATTGATGGGATGAGACGCATCCCAGCGACCTGCACCGAAGCTCCCACCCGGC
>JBGPJS010000562.1:0-2580 GCA_041485505.1 Gemmatimonadota bacterium
CACCAAGCCCTTCCGTCTCCACGAGCTCTACCGCACAGTCGAGTCCGCCCTGCCGGTGGAGGAGCCTCAACCGCGCAAGCAATCGAACGGGCAGTGATGACCGCCAGTCTGACCGCCGCAGTAACAGCACAGGATCCCCTCAGCACACTTCGGGCGTACGCCAGCTTGGCGCCCTGGAACCTCCGCGATCTTGCCGCGGTGGCCTCGGCGATTCTTGAGTCTTCCGGCATCGGCCCGGTCAACGCCGCGGCCCGGGCCCGACCCACTGAGCGGGCCATCCGGTTCTATGTGGCACGGGGGCTGGTGAACCCACCCGAGGGGCGGGGCACCGCGGCCACCTACACCTACCGCCACCTCCTCCAGGTGCTGGCCACCAAGCTCCGCCAGATGGAGGGGGCCACGCTGGAGAAGATCCAGCAGGAGTTCGGGGTGGTCGCCGGCGACGTTGTCGAACGCCGGGTAGCGTCGGCCCTCGGCACGGCGTTGCCGGCCCCCGACCGGTTACCGCTGGCGCCAGTGGCGGGCCTGCCCAGAGGGCGGATTGGGCGAGCCATGCTGCACTGGATGACCGCTTCCGAGTCCTCCGGGCGGGACACCCGGTCCCGGGTGTGCCGCCGGGTTCCGCTCGGAGCCGGGGTGGAGTTGCTGGTAGACGAACAGCATCCGCTCTTCCGGGTCCATCCGGATGAAGCCGCGGTAGCCTCCGCGTTCCGGGCGCTGCTGGAACGGCTGGTGAGGGAGTCGACTCCCGAGTAGAACAGCTCGCTCGGCATGACAAGGCTGTGGGCTATGGGCTTGCGCGTCGTCTATGGAATGGCCCATGGCCCATGACGCGCTCCGAAGGCAACCTCAATCCGGGAACTCCTCCCTATGGGAATCATCCTGCTGGTTCTGCTCGCCGTGATCGGCCTGTGGCTGATGAGCACGTACAACGGTCTGGTGGGGCTGAAGAACCAGGTGGCGAACGCCTGGAAACAGATCGATGTGCAACTCAAACGCCGGCACGACCTGATTCCCAACCTGGTCAGTACGGTCAAAGGCGCCATGGACTTCGAGAAGAACACGCTCGAAGCGGTCATCGCCGCGCGGAATAAGGCGGTCGGCGCCAGTGGGGTGCAGGCTACCGCCAAAGCCGAGGGCGAGCTGACCCAGGCGCTGGGCCGGCTGTTCGCCCTGACCGAGGCCTACCCGGATCTCAAGGCGACCGGCAATATCGGCAAGCTGCAGGAGGAGCTGACCAGCACGGAGAACCGGATCGGTTTTTCGCGACAGGCCTACAACGACGCGGCGACGGAATACAACACCCGGCAGATGCAGTTCCCCGCCAACCTGGTTGCCGGAATGGCCAAGGCGGTGCCGGCGGAGCTGTGGGAGATCGAGGACGCCGCCGAGCGTGCGGTGCCCAACGTCGACCTGTCGATGAACAAGCCGCAGTAAAGAGAATGGCGGAGTGGCCGATTGGCGGAGTGGCCGAACGATGGTTTCCAGGTCCCTTCCGCACGCGACAGGGTCGGCCACTCTGACTCCGCCATTCCGCCATTCGGCCATTCGGCCAATCTGAATGACTGCCCCCAACCTCTTCGCCCAGCAGGAGTCCAATCGCCGGCGCTCGACCTGGTTGCTGATCGGGTTCACCCTCTTCTTCGCCTGGGTGGGATTCGGTGGTGACTGGGCCATCTATCTCCAGACCCGGGGCGCCCCGGCTGGAGCCTACCACCACCTTTTTCCCCTGATCGGCTTTGTCACGACGGCCATCGCCGCGGGGATCTGCTGGTACTCCTGGAAGCACGGCGCCGAGAAGGTGCTTTGGGCCACCGGCGCGTGGGAGCTCATCGAACCCGCCGACCCGGGACAGCAGCAGCTGGTCAACGTGGTGGAGGAGATGGCCATCGCCTCGGGGCTTCCCCGGCCCCGGATCTGGATTGTGCCCGATGCCGATCCCAACGCCTTTGCCACCGGCATCGATCCCCAGCACGCCAGCATCGCGGTTACTCAGGGTCTCCTCACCACGCTCAAACGGGATGAGCTGGAGGGTGTGATCAGTCACGAGATGGCCCACGTGAAGAATTTCGATACCCGCCTGATGACGCTACTCGCGGCGATGGTGGGTGCGGTGGCATTGATGTCTGACGGGCTCGGACGCAGCCTGCGGTTCGGAACTTGGGGCGGTCGAGGCGGAAGCGGCGGAAGGAGCGGAAAGGGAGGGAATCCACTCGCGCTGGTGATCCTGGTGCTCTGGATCATCACCCTCATCCTGGCTCCAATTGCCTCCCGGCTGTTGGCCATGGCGGTGAGCCGGAAGCGGGAATATCTGGCGGACGCCACCGGTGCCCAGTTCACCCGGAATCCCATGGCGCTCGCCTCGGCGCTCGAGAAACTCGAAGCCGCAGCGGAGCCCACCCGGACTATCACCCGCGGCGCGGCACATCTCTGTATCGTGGATCCCAGCGGCGGCCACCTCTCCCGCCTCGAGGGGGTGGTCGGGGACGTGCTCGCGACCCACCCCCCGATCCGGCAGCGGATCATCCGGCTCAAGGGGATGGGATTTCAGCTGGAGAAGGCGGGGCAGGGGGGTGGAGG
>JBGPJS010000563.1:0-2536 GCA_041485505.1 Gemmatimonadota bacterium
CTGCGCATCACCTGCGAAGTGGCCGACGCCCTCCACTATGCCCACCAGCACGGAGTGACCCACCGCGACATCAAGCCGGAGAACATCCTGCTGAGTGGCTCTACGACCGGTGACCGAGGGCTTCCCGGCGGCTGCCACGCCCTGGTGGCGGACTTCGGGATCGCGCGAGCGCTCCCGACCGAATCCGACGAGCGGCTGACCGAGAGCGGATTCAGCCTGGGCACGCCCCAGTACATGAGCCCCTAGCAGGCCGCGGCCCAGCGGGACCTCGATCCGCGCACCGACGTCTACTCCCTCGGCTGCGTACTCTACGAGATGCTCGCCGGTGAGCCACCGTTCACCGGGCCCAATCCCCAGGCGGTCCTGGCCAAGCGGCTGAGCGAGCCGGTTCCGCACCTCCGCACCAGCCGCGAGGTGCCTCTGGCCCTCGAGCGCGCGGTGACCAAGGCGCTGGCCCGCGCCCCAGCCGATCGGTTCTCCACCGCGGCCGAGTTCGCTGGCGCGTTGCAATCGGATCGGTTGAAGGATGCCGTCGGCGGCACGGATACCCTCGCCAGGCCGCGCCGCCGCCGGCCGCTGGCCCGACCGGTCGCGGTTGGTCTGGCACTGCTGCTCCTGGCGTTCGGCGCATACGCCACGTTCCGGTGGGCGAGACCCCCAGGAGTGGCACCGTTGGCCTCTGCCGCGGTCCTTCCTTTCGTGGATCTGAGTCTCCAGAAGGATCAGGAGTATTTCAGCGACGGGCTCACCGAGGAGTTGATTACGGCGCTGAGTCAGGTGCCGGGGCTGCGGGTCGCAGCCCGAACCTCCTCCTTTCAATTCAAGGGACTGAGTCCCGATGTGCATGAGGTCGGCCGCAAGCTCGATGTCGGCGCCGTACTGGAGGGGAGTGTGCGGAAGAGCGGGAACCGGCTTCGGGTCAGCACCCGGCTCATCAGCGTGAAGGATGGGTATCAACTCTGGTCCGAGTCCTACGATCGGGACCTGGCCGACATCTTCGCGGTGCAGGAGGACGTCGCGCGCTCCATCGTCGCGGCCCTGCGAGTCCGACTCGCGCCCGCTCGCGACTCCGCGCTGGCCGTGCGCCCCACCGGCGACCTGCAGGCCTATGACCTGTACCTCAAAGGACGGTTTGCCTGGAATCAGCGGAACGCTGCCGCGCTCACCGAAGCGGTACGCTACCTGGAACAGGCCGTGGCCCGGGACTCGACCTTCGCCCGCGCCTGGTCGGCTCTCGCCCAGGCCTACCTCCTCGTGGTCCCCTATGCCGGCGGCGTGCCCGCCGACACCTGGCGGAAGGCCCAGGCCGCCGCAGGGAAGGCGCTGGCGCTCGACCGCACCTCGGCGGAGGCGTACACCTCCCTCGCGTATGGCAACATGTGCTACGCCTGGAACTGGCCGGCGGCGGAAGAGAACTTCCGACGTGCCATCGCCGCGGACCCCAACTACGCTACGGGCCACCACTGGTACGGCGACTTCCTGGCCGGGCGGGGCCGGCTGGCCGAGAGCCTGGCAGAGATGAGCCGGGCCCACCAGCTGGATCCGTTGTCGCTGCAGATCGGAGTCGAGTGGGGATGGGTGTCCTACCTCATGCGCCAGAACGATGAAGCGGAGACGCACATCCGCCAGGCCCTCGCGCTCGACCCGAACTACGCTCAGGCGCATCTCAAGCTCGGCTTGGTCCAGATCCAGCTGCACCACTACCCCGAAGCCATCGAGTCGTTCAAGCGCTCAATCGACCTGGGCCTGTTCTATCCCTATGCCGCCGCCGGGCTCGCGTACGCCTACGCCGTGTCGGGCGATCGGGCGGCGGCGCTGAGCATCATCAAGGATCTGAAACGACGCTCGGGCGGGGAACTGGTCCCGCCGATTCACATTGCCATTGCGTACGGTGCTCTGGGCGACGTGACTCAGGGGATCGAATGGTTGAACCGGGGCATCGACCAGCGCGACATCTATATCCCGGAGAATTTCTTCGACCCACTCCTGGATCCGCTTCGGGGAGACCCAAGGTTCGAACAGGTGATGGCGCGGATGGGTCTCCAGCAATCGATGCGCGATTCGTTAGGCGCGCACCCGGAGTAACGATGACCTGGTGGGCAAGGCGGGGTCGCTCTTGCTGCTGCGCAAGCCGTTGGGCGCTCAACTACCTTGGTCGCATCCATTCTCATCGCAGGGTCAACCATGATCATTGCCCTGGCGTCGCCTGGTATCGCCTCAACCCTCGATGAGGGCCTGGACAAGATCAAGCGGCTCCTGTCCGAAGCTTCGGCCCAGGGGGCGGAGATCGTGTGTTTCCCGGAAGCCTACCTCCCCGGTCTGCGGGGACAGGATTTTGAAGTGTGGCCCTTTGATCAGACCCAGCAGGAGCGGGCACTCCAGGCCGTGGCGCAGTGGGCGCGGACGTATGCGGTGGCCACTATTGTCGGGATGGAAAGGCTTACGGAGGCGGGCCGCCAGATTGTCGCCTTTGTCATTGACGCCCGGGGCCAGATTCAGGGATACCAAACCAAGAACCAACTAGACCCGACCGAAG
>JBGPJS010000564.1:0-2535 GCA_041485505.1 Gemmatimonadota bacterium
CACCATGCCCACGGCGCCATCGACGATGATCTGCCGGGCGGCGATCACCGCACTGGCCTGCTGCCGGCGGAGCATCACACTGGCGCTCTCGGGTGCGTAGGCCAGATGGCTGATGCGCGCTGCGATCCCCCGCACCCCCGCCTTGGCCAGCCGCTCCTGAATTTCGCCCTTCAGCTTCTCGGCCACATCCTGGGTGTTGGTCGAGAGCGACATGACCCCGGCTTCGTGGGCGTCGTAGGGGTACTGATTGGCCAGTCCCCGCAGCGCCGACTCGCTCTGCACCTTCACGTAGTCCTCGTAGCTGTCTACCTCGAACATGGCCTCGGCGCTGTCGGTCACCTGCCAGACCACCACGGCGCCGATCTCGATCGGGTTGGAGCTGTGGTCGTTCACCTTGAGCTTGGTGGTCTCGAAGTTCCGGACCCGGAGGGACACCGGCTTGGCGGTGAAGAAGGGGTTGGCCCACCAGAGTCCCTGCTCCCGCAGGGTACCGGCATAGCGGCCGAAGAGTTGGAGCACCTTGCCCTGGTTGGGCTGCACGATTTTCAGCCCGGCCCAGAGAAGGGTGGTCAGCACCAGGAGCAAGGCCACAACGACCGCGCGGACCGGTGCCTCCTGTTGGATGGCCACGATGAGGGTGCGGATCAGTACAGCGGTGGCCGCAAGGAGCAGCAGCACGGCGACCAGGCCGTTGACCGCCTTCTTCTGTATTTCCCGTATCACAGGTCTACCCTCGGTTTGACGGTGGTATCGGTATGATATCACACTGATATCGGGATGTCAAGGGGAAGAGGGGTGAGGGAACGGGGAACCGGGAACGGGGAAAAGGGAACAGGGCTCCGATTGCTCGAGACCCCCGGCGTCTTGGGTGCCATACTCACGCATGACGCACCATGGCAACGCAAACGGGGGCCCGGCATCCGCCCGGACCCCCGCTCACTGCTTACCCTCACTGCTCACCGCTTTTGAATTGGCACGTACGGTCGCTCCTCGTATCCGATATACACTTGCCGGGGCCGGGCGATCTTCTGGTCCTTGTCGTTCAGCATCTCCTCCCACTGCGCCAGCCACCCGGGAGTCCGTCCGATCGCAAAGAGGACGGTGAAATAATCGGTCGGATAGCCCATGGCCTGGTAGATCAGGCCGGTGTAGAAGTCCACGTTGGGGTAGAGCTTCCGCTTGATGAAGTACTCGTCCTGCAGCGCGATCCGCTCCAGCTCCAGCGCGATTTCCAGCTTGGGGTTGAGGCCGGTCTGGGCGAAGACGTCGGTGGCCACCTTCTTGATGAGCTTGGCCCGCGGGTCGTAGGACTTGTATACCCGGTGACCGAACCCCATCAATCGGCCCTCGCCCTGCTTGACCTTCTCGATGAAGGCCGGGATTTTGCCCTTGCTGCCGATCTCGTCCAGCATCCGGAGCACCGCTTCGTTGGCGCCGCCATGGAGCGGACCGTAAAGGGCGGCGATCCCGGCCGACACCGCGGAGAACGGGTCCACGTGCGATGACCCCACGGCGCGCACCGCGCTGGTGGAGCAGTTCTGCTCGTGATCGGCGTGGAGGATGAGCAGGATCTCCAGCGCCCGCTGCAACACCGGCTTGGGCTCGTGCTTGCCGCCGATGCTGAAGGTCATGTTCACGAAGTTCGCGATATAGCCCAGGTCGTTCCGGGGGAATTCGTAGGGGAGCCCGCGGGAATGCCGGAAGGCAAAGGCGGCGATGGTCGGCAGCTTGGCCATGAGCCGCACCCGTTGCAGATAGCGGTTGCCCGGGTCCTCGATGTCCTTGGCATCCGGGTAGAAGGTTGAGAGCGCCCCGATCCCTCCCAACAGCATGCCCATGGGATGGGCATTGTACCGGAACCCTTCGAGGAACTTGATGATGTTGGTGTGCACGTAGGTGTGGTAGGTGATGTCGTGCATCCACTTGTCCAGCTGCTTACTGGTCGGCAGTTCCCCCTCACAGAGGAGATACGCCACCTCGAGAAAAGTGGCCTGCTCCGCGATCTGTTCGATGGGATATCCGCGATAGCGCAGGATCCCCTTGTCGCCGTCGATGAAGGTGATGGCACTCCGGCATGCGGCCGTGTTGAGGAACGCCGGGTCGTACGCCATGAGGCCGAAATCCTCCTCCGAAGTCTTGATCTGACGGAGGTCAGGGGCCTTGATCACCCCTTCGGCGATCGGGATTTCGTAGACCTTGCCGGTGCGGTTGTCGGTGACGGTGAGGGAGTCTTTGGGCACGCGCCGATCCTTGGCTGAGAGTGCTGGGGGAATGCCGCAAAGATAGATGGAGGAGGCCTCACACGAAATAGGGTTACCGCCGCTATATTCGGCACCGATCCGCCATGGCAAGACCGTTGCCCACCCTCGCCTCCCGTGGTCGCGGTGCCCTCCTCGGCCTCGCGACGGGCAACGCCCTCGGCGTTCCCAGCGAGTTTCTGGGGACCCGAGAGGCCATCCTGGCCCGGTTTCCGGGAGGGATCACCGAGATCTACCGGCAGGATAGGGCGGACTCTCCCTACGACGACGACCTTGC
>JBGPJS010000565.1:0-2531 GCA_041485505.1 Gemmatimonadota bacterium
AGCACACTGGGCCGGAGCTCGGTGGCAATCCGGCGGACGATTTCCATGGTCTCGTCGATCCGGGCGCTGATCGGCTTCTTGCTCAGGCGGACCGATCCGGAGTTGGTGCGGGGCTGCTTGCTCTCGATCCAGGCCAAGTCGAGTTTCAAGGCGGTGAGGGCCTGTCCCAGTTCGTCGTGGATTTCCCGGGCGATTCGAGTCCGTTCCTCTTCCCGAGTCGTCTGCAGCCGGTCCGCCAGGGCTCGCAACTCGGTCCGGGACTCTTCCAGCTCGGCCGCGGCCAGAGTGCGGTCGGTGACGTCTCGTTGAACGCCGAAGTGCCCGGTAATGCGGCCGGCGGCATCGTAGAAACACATGTAGTCCCCTTCGACCCACATCGGCGATCCGTCGAGTCGGCGCTCATTGGTGATGCTGTGGGAATGCCCGGCATCGAACAGCGCCCGCCAGCCCCGGCGGCCGGCCTCCAGGTCGTGGCGAAAGAAGTCGCTGGGCGTCATCCCGATCAGTTGGGCCGGTGTGGCCCGGAACTGTTCGGCCATCGCCTGATTCACTTTGGTCATGCGTTGATGGGCGAAGACGTACTCCAGCACCGCATCCTGGTCGACCTGGGGCCCCCACTCGATGGGTTGATCGAGCATCATGAAAAAGAATCCGTCCAGGGAGCGCTCGAAGAAGGCCTCGAGGAGTGCCGGGGTATTGAACTCAGGTGTTGGGGGCAACGATGTCGGCATCGCGTCTCCTTGCCACAAAATGGGGTCCAACCTCCCATCAAGAAAGGAGGGGGGAGCCCCCGGACCTGCCGGGGGCCCCGGGGTGGTGCGGAAATCTATGGCAGGGCCCACGGCACGCCGGCAGCGGCGATGGCATTCCTACTGGACCACGATCCGCCCGGTCATGGCCGATCCGTGGACTCCGCAATCGTATGCGTAGGTTCCCGGATTGTTGAACGTCACCGAATAGGTGTCGTTGGCCCCGGGCATCACCACGCTGTTCCTGAAGACCCCCGGTGGCGAGCCGGTCGACTGGATGCTGTGCGACCCAGCGGCGATCCAGGACCAGGTGACGCTGCTGCCCACCGCTATCGTGTCCACGGCGGCGTTCTCACTTCCGTTGTGGGCACTCCGGAAGAAGATATTCCCCACCTTGACCTGACCGACCGTGCTACCGCCCCCACCGCCACCGCCGCCACCGCCGTAGGGGGAGGTCGCGCCGCTGCACGCCGCCAGCGAGAAGACGGTAGCCGCCACGATCCATGCCATGCGTTGCATATCACATACCTCCGTGCAAGAGTGGGAGAGGCCGGGGCCCCAAGGGTCGTGCGGGATGTTACGGCAGCGGTTGCGGCTCGCCGTAGATGAAGTCGTCCATCACGACCAGGTCGCTGGTGCCGCCCGCGCTCACATCGGTGCTGGTCCCGCTCAACGCCGCATCGCCGCTGATGATCACCACCCGATGGACCATCGACGCCGGGAACACCGCGCCCACGAAGGAGAACTCCTGGGCTCCGGCGCGGCCGGGGGCCGCGAGGTTGGCCAACACGACGTCATTGGAGTCGTAGAATGTGACGTGAGTCGAGCCGGCCCGGTCGACGTCGGAGAACACGACCCCGAACCCGTTGACCAGGCCCGGTGTCTGGGTGCCGACCAGATCGAAGAAGACCTCGACGACATTGCTGCCCACCGGCATGAACAGCTTCTTGGCCGAGAAGAACGTGAACTGAGCCGCGAGGCCGGCGTTGATGGCGCCAAACTCGGTGCTGTCGACCCGGAAGCCGGTTCCGGGCCCGGTGAACAGCGCCCCCCGCTTGGAGGTGACGTTGAAGAAGTTCGCCGGGAAGGTGTCGACGTTGGTCAGTGCGGCCGGGACTCCGTCCCAGTTGATCTCGCGGCGGCCGCTGTCGGTGGCCGGCGTGTTGGGCGCATTCAGGCTGCCGCCGAGGGCGGCCCGAAACTGGCTCAGGGTGGCGGCCACGGTGGTGCTATCACCGATCGCCGTGAAGGTGGCGGGAATGACCACCGGGGGTGTGGGGTAGCTGGGCCCGTAGCTATTGCATGCAGCCAGCGCCGCGGCTGCCAAGAGGGTGGGGAAGACCGTCGGTTTCATCTCTACCTCCATCGGGAATGGGAACGCTTGCTGACGGGGGTAATGCTAGCGGTCGCCTATCGATGGAAGTATCAGCCGTCGCGCCTTCGGCGGCGGGAAGACAGCGGTACCGGGGTGTCAGCGGAAGGACTACAGGGCGGGGGAGGGACCATGACAGAAGGAAAGGGAACGGGGAACAGGGAACGAGGAGCCCGGCACGGCCCCAATCTGTCTCACCAACGCGGTACGCGGGCTGTAGTGCGGGATGACTGGGGCAGATTGCTTCGGGCCCGGCGCATTGCGCCGGGACCCTCGCAATGACAGAAGTGCGCTAGCTTCGGCCTGCCCGCCTGCCCGCCTGCCCGCCTGCCCGCCTGCCCGCCTGCCCGCCTGCCCGCCTGCCCGCCTGCCCGCCTGCCCGCCTACGGCTTCAACGCCCCTCGGATGCG
>JBGPJS010000566.1:0-2525 GCA_041485505.1 Gemmatimonadota bacterium
GGACAGCGTGCGCGGCTCTGGTCGAAGCCGCCGGCTCGGCGACGCCCCGACAGGGGACGGTGATCGCCGGCTTCGTCGTGGAGCAGAACCTCTCGGCTCGCGGGTTGCTCACCCTCGGCAACGCTCGGGGTCCGTTCGTCGAGACTGTCATACTCGATGGGCGGTCGGGGGCGCCGGGGACGATCAGCGAGAGCGCGGACTCCATCCCGGGACCACTCTCCCGGTTCGGGCGAGTGTCCCGGTGGGCGCTGACGGTGCGGTACCTGGACACCGCCGTGGAAGCGATTTCGCTGCGGGATGCTGGGGCCCTTGCCGCACGACTCTCCGGCTGGATCGCTGGAGATGGTGGGGAGCCCATGGGAGGGGGAGCCGCGTCGTCTCCGGACGCGAGTGAGACCCCGGTTCTGTTGCGGGCAAACGGCGCGCCCAAGGCCCAATCCACCGAAGAGGCAGAGCAGGTGTTGCGGATCCTGGTCCAGCGCTACGGCGTCTCGGGCATGGAATCGCCGGTCCGGGATGCGGTGAAGGCTCTGCTGCCTTCATGGGCCAGAACGGAAACCGATACGGCGGGGAATCTCTGGCTCTCGGTCGGGAAGGGAGATCCGGTCGTGGTCTTCGTTGCCCATCTCGATGAGATCGGATTTCAGGTGAGCAAGATCCGGGACGATGGCTCACTTGAAATCGCGCCCCGAGGCGGTTTCTTCTCCTCGCTCTTCGAAGCCAGGCCGGCACTGGTCCATACAGGAGAGAAGGATATTCCTGGCGTCTTTACACCGCGGGATTCGGTCCCCTCTCCGCTGAAGCGGACCCCCGGATCGTTCCGAGTGGATATGGGGACATCGTCGAAGGCTGAGAGCGAGGCACTCGGTGTCAGGGTGGGCCACACGGTCACGATGCCGAAGTCCTTTCAGCGCCTCCTTGGTACCCGTGCCACCGGGCGTTCCTTCGACGATCGGGTGGGCGCCACCGCGCAGATCCTCGCGGTCCGCCGTCTCGACCTCGCGAAGCTCAAGCACACGGTCATCTTCATCTGGAGTGTGCGGGAGGAGATCGGGCTGGAGGGCGCTCAGGCCGCAGCGCGCGCGCTGGGCCCGGTACCGGCGCGGGTTCACGCGATCGATACCTTCGTCTCGGCCGATTCGCCTCTGGAACTGGCCAACTTCGGCCTGGCCCCTCTGGGACAGGGCGCGGTCGCGCGCGCGACCGACAACAGCTCGGTGACGCCGCCGGCCTACGTGGACAGTCTCGTGGCCCTGGCGAAGGCGCAGCGGATTGCGCTGCAGGTGGGATCGACCAATGGCGGTAACGATGGCTCGGTCTTCGCCGAGTTCGGGGTACCGGACGTGGCCATCGGCTGGCCGTTGCGTTACGCCCACTCGCCGGCGGAAGTGATCGACCTGAAGGATGTGGTGAGCTTGGCGGCTATCATCAGGGCGATCGCCGAGGGGTGGTAGGGCGGGCGGCGCGACCGCGTTTTCTTGCGCCGTCCCGGGCTTTTTCGGTGACGGTTTGGGGGCCGAAGCGGGGCGATATTGTTTGTGGGGGGGGGCCCCAGCTCCCGGAAGGATCTGTTAGGGCGGCTCAACCGTGGGTGGGGGGAAAAACCGCGACTTCGGATCCCACCGCAAAGATCACCGACATTGGCGCCTGTCGGTTCAACCCCTCCCACGTCGTCCCGTAGATCCCTCCAAAGTCGACCTCGTAGTCCAGGTCGGCCACCCTTCGCACCTCCCACACCGGATGCTCAACCCGGTAGGTCAGCAGCCGGCCCGAGCGCGTCCTCCCGAACCCCCAGCTGTGTTCCTTGAAATGGTGCTCCAGGCTCTCCGACGGAGGAAGTTCCGTCGGGGCGCCGCCACGGACGCGGAGATAGTGTTCCCGGCCCCGCCAGTGCCAGCGGTGAGCCGCGACCATACCGTCGGCTTCGTGAGTGAGGGCACTATGCATCTTCGCCGCCCGGTAGGGTTCGTTGTACAGGAGCCGAGCCACGCCGGCGACGAGGATGCTGGGCACCAGCTCGCGGATGAACAACACTCCCCTTCGTTCACCGTGACGCAGGTAAGTACGCAGGTTGATCTCGGGAAAGTTGAGGTAGCCCGGCACCCGGCAACCCAGCACCCGGGTATCGAGGAAATCGAAGGCGACGAGACTGACATGGGTCCGCCCGTCCCAGCGATCCGGCTCCAGCTCGGGGGGAATGACTTTCCGGATCAGGGCTTCGTCGACTTCGAAGGTGAGAAGCAGGAGGTTGGACCAACGGGCCCTGAGAAACGGCCGGGTGCCGGCTGCGGCCTGGCGAGCGGTCACGGCGCCACGGTGTCGGTGGCGCGGATGTGCGCACTCACCGTGTCCGAGGCTCGGAGTGCCGCCCCCACGCCCCCGGCACCGGGAATCTGCGACCCGGCGAGGGCGCTGTCCTTCTCGCGCTGAGTTCTCACCGGCGGTTTCGCGGCGGTATCAGTCTTGCCGCAGGCGAGGCACCCCGCGCTGAGGAGGGCGATGGCGAGCCGGTGCATGAAGGCTCC
>JBGPJS010000567.1:0-2524 GCA_041485505.1 Gemmatimonadota bacterium
GATCTTCTGCCGCTGCAGGACCTTCAGCGCTTCGTCGCCCGAGGCGGCGATGGTGACGTCGTAGCCCTGCTGGGTCAGGAACTTCTTGAGGGCGTTCCTGATCGGCTCTTCGTCATCCACCACGAGAAGGCTGATGGGCCCGTCGGTCAGCGTCACGGGGCTCCTTCGAGTGCGGTGTGTGGCCAGGGGGAGGTCAGACACCGAACCATCGGCAATACTTGTTCCCAGCTGGGGCGGCAAGCCTAAGCTACTGCTATCCAACGATATGCAAGCGTCACCAAGAAGTTACGAGGGTGGGGGGCAATGGTCAAGAAAGAAGTTCGGTGGCAGGGTGAGGGAGTCAGGAGTCGGGATTCAGGATTCAGGAGTCAGGGCACAGGCATCAGGCAACAGGAATCAGGCCGGGGAACAGTTCTCCCGCCGCTTCCTGATGCCCGATGCCTGGTGCCTGATTGCTACCCGACAAACTCGGCGACCACCCGCTCCGGAATCAACCCCGCCGCGCATCCCCGGTCCAGCAGGGCCTGCACCGCTTCGCGTCCGCGCGGGCCGTAGTCCACGGTCCAGTCGTTGACGTACATCCCCACAAAGGTGTCGGTCCGCTCGTCGCCGATGCCGCGGTTGAACTGCTTCGCGTGCGCCAGTGCCGGCGCCCGGTGCTCCAGGCCGTAGACGATGCTGGCCTTGAGGTCCCGCGCCACCTGCTGCACCACCGCGGCGCCGAGGTCCCGGCGAACGACGTTGCCGCCGAGGGGGAGGGGGAGACCGGTCTCTCCGAACCACCATTCGCCCATGTCGGCCCAGAGATGAAGTCCCTGGTCCTGGTAGGTGAGCTGGCCTTCGTGAATCAGGAGACCGAGGTCCACCTGGCCCTCCTGCACCGCCTCCTCGATCTGATCGAACGGCAAAATCACCTCGACGAACTCGGGCTGATAGAGCTTGAGCGCCAGATAAGCCGTGGTGAGTTTACCGGGGACGGCGATGCGCTTGCCCTGGGCGGCGGTCCGCGGGTCCGAGGGACCCTGGGACCGTGAGACCAGCCGAGGTCCGTAACGATCCCCCATTGAGGAGCCGCTGTTGAGCAACGCGTAGCGCCGGTGGATGTAGGCATAGGCGTGGATCGAGACCGCGGTGACTTCGAGGTCGCCCTCGAGAGCCCGCCGGTTGAGCGATTCGATATCCGAAAGCTCGTGGACGTAGCGCAGGTCGCCGGTGTCGATCTTCCCCTCGGCGAGCGCATAGAACATGAAGGCGTCGTCGGAGTCGGGGCTGTGGGCAACATGGATGGTTCTGGGCATGGGGAGAACGTAAACGGTGAACAGTGAACAGTGAACCGGCCCTTCTCCGGCCGGTTTCCTGTTTACTACTCACTGTTTACTTCGGTTGCGTGGTCGCCCTTCGATGGAAGTCCTCGATAACGGGGCCGTGCTCCCTGTACTCCTGCCGGTTGGCCTTCATTTCGACGTCATAGTGGCTCAGGAAATCGGCATAGGCCTTCTTCAGGTCGGCGGGGTGGTTCTGCGCTTCCGCAGCGTTGCCGCGCAGCACGTAGCCGAAGAGATGTCCGGGATCGTTTTTCAGAATCGTGTCGGCCAGGGCGCTCACCTCGCGGATCTCGCCAAGACTCAGGTGAATCATGGCCGCGTGGTAACGGGCATCGGCATCGAAGCGATCGAGCTGATTGTAAGCGCCAAGGGCCATGGGGGAGAAGCGGACCACGGTGGCGGAGTCGTTGTTCTCCGCGGCAGTCATGATCCGGTCAAAGAGCCGGTCGAAGCGCTCGCGGGGGGTCATGTTGCTGATGTCAGGGGCCGGGCGTGCGGCCGGATCCGCGGAGCCTTGATTGATCGAGGCTCCGTTATTGGCCATGTCCGGCACCAGGGGTCCGGAACTGTTCCGGCCGACGGTGTAGATGATGGCCGCGAGGGCCAGGACGATGATCGACCCGGCGATGATCCAGGGGGTGCGGTCGGATGGGCGGATGGGCAGATGGGCAGATGGGCGGTCAGCTGTATTCACCGGCTCGCCACAGCGGTGGCAGAATCGGGCTTGGGGAGAAAGCTGGGCCTGGCAACTCCGGCAGGTGCGGGGGCCGAGTGCCGACCCGCAACTGTTGCAGAAGTTGCCGGAGGCAGGGGCGGCGCAAGCTGGACAGATTGAGGTCATCGGCAACTGGCGGTCAGGCCGGACGGCGGAACGGCGGGAGTCGTCGGAAGAATCATTGCTGTCACCGCGGGAACGGGCCATCAGGTCAGCGGACGCGAGGAATGTAAACCAGAGCGAGAGCCGGGAGAATGGCGCTCGCCGCCGCGGGCTCGTCCCGCCGATCCGCCTTCCCGCCGTACCGCCGTTCCCACATTCCCACAATTCTTCCAATCCACATTCCAACATTCCCACAACGGCGGGAGAGTGGCGTCCCGCGCCGGACCTCATTACCGTGGAAGCAGCGCGAGGAGGTGTTATGGGACAGCCCCAGTTTCCCCAGGCCGCAGCACCGGTTCCCGAGGCTCCCGCCGCTCGCCAC
>JBGPJS010000568.1:0-2507 GCA_041485505.1 Gemmatimonadota bacterium
CCCGGCCAGAAAGCCGATCAGGAAGAGCACCGCCCCCGCGACCCCGAAGAACAGCATCGGCTTCCTGCCAAAACGAAGTTGGAACCAGACCGACAGCAGATCCAGCACTCCTACCGGGATCCGACGCCAGTTGAACTTGGATTTTCCGGCGCGACGGGGATACAAGGGCACGGGTCGACTGGTAAGCCGAAACCCGTCAACCGCGGCAATCACGACCATGTAGCGGTGCCAGTCCGGCCGGAGAGGAATGCTTTGCATGACCTCTCTCCGGTAGGCCTTCACGGAGTTGAGATCGGTGACTTGCACACCGAAGAGCATGCGGCAGAGTCCATTGTAAATCCTGGAGACGAAGGCCTTCTCATACTTCCCCTGCTTCGTCCCGGTGACGACATCCACGTGCCCAGCGAGGATCGGACTGACGAGCGTCGGGATGTCTTCAGGCAGATACTGGAGATCGGCGGGGTAGAAGACAAAAATGTCGCCCGAGGCCAAGTCACCCGCCGATCGCAGCGCGTCCGCGATACCCCGCTGCCGCCGGTGAGTCACCACCCGGAGGAAGGGATACGAGCGCTGGAGATCACGGAGGACGGCCGCGCTGTCATCGCGGGATCCGTCGTTCACCACCACGACCTCGAAGCTGAACGGCGCTTGGGCGAGCGACTCCGCGCAGAGGCGGAGGAATTCGGGGAGATTGGCCGCCTCATCTTTGGCCGGGACCAGCAGACTCACATCGACCGGCGTGACGGGCCTGAGACCGGTCACGACTGGCTCACTCAAGGTCATACCCGTTTCCGCATCCGGGCCGGCAGGATGCCCAGCTGGTCGCGGTACTTGGCCACCGTGCGGCGGGCGATCTGGATCCCCTGCTCCTGGAAGAGGTGGACAATCTGCTGGTCGGTGAGCGGATTGGCGCTGTCTTCCTCCCCCACCATCTTCTGCAGCTTGGCGCGGATGGAGCGGGCGCTGGCGTCCTCGCCGGAGGTGGTGCTGAGCGCACTGGAGAAGAAGAACTTGAGTGGCAGCACTCCGCGGGGGGTCTGCACGTACTTCTCGTTGGTCACCCGGCTCACGGTGGACTCGTGCATGTTGATGACCTCGGCCACCTCCCGAAGGGTAAGCGGCTTGAGGTACTCGATGCCCTTCTCGAAGAAATCCCGCTGCCGGTCCACGATGAAGTTCATCACCTTGAGCATGGTCTGCCGACGCTGCTCGATGGCCTGGATGAGCCAGTTGGCGCTGTTCATCCGGGAGGCGATGAAGTCGCGGTTTTCGGGGGTGAACTTCTTCTTATCTCGGGCCAGCTCCTGGTAGGACCGGCTGAGGCGAAGCCGGGGAGTGCCGGTGTCATTGAGGAAGACGTGGTAGCGGCCATCGATCTTGTCCACGACCAGATCGGGAATGATGTACCCGTCGCCCTGCGCGGAATACTTGAGCCCCGGCTTGGGGTCGAAGCGGGCCAAGCGGTCCGCGGCGGCCTGCACGTCCCCCGGCTCGACTCCAAAGCGTTTGCCCAGCTCGTTCCAGCGGTGGGCGATCAGGTCCGGGAATGCCTCGGCCACCAGACGGTAGGTGAGGGAACCGAGCTCGCCACTTTCCTTGAGCTGGAGGAGGAGACACTCCCTCAGGTCACGGGCACCCACACCGGCCGGGTCCAGCTTCTGGATGATGCCGAGCATCTCCTCGACCTCGGCGGCCGTGAAGTAGGGGGTCGGAGCAGCGGCGGGGGACGGGGGCGCCTCGCCCTCGTCCTCCTCGGCATCGGGCAGGTTTCGGGCGGCGTAGGCGTCCAACAGCTCGTTGGCCGTCCGCTGAATTTCCTCGGGCGAGGCGGCCAGGTAGCCATCCTCTTTGATGTTGCCGATAAACTCTTCGGCGAGGAGCTTCTGCCGGGGGGTGAGGACCAACAGGGCCAACTGCTCGCGCAGATGATCCATCAGGTCCCGGGTCTCGACCGAAACCGGCTCGGTGTACTCCTTGTGCTCGTACTCCTCCCGCGCACCGCCTACATCGAAGCCATTGAGAAGGATCTCCTCCCAGTCGGTTTCGTTCTCCTTCTTGGCGTCCTCCTTCTCCTCGGTGGCCTTGTTGGTATCGGTCGGGGCCTCTTCTTCTTCCGGCTCCACCAAGTCGAGAAAGGGATTGTTGAGCAGTTCCTGTTTCAGGTGCTGCTGCAGGTCCATCATGGGCATGTAGAGCATGTCCATGGCCTGGTACAGCCGGGGGTTGATCCGGAGGTCCTGCCGGAGCGAGGTCTGCTGGGAGAGGCCGGTTCTCACGCCACTGCCTCCAGACGGGCCCGCAGACGGGTGGTCAGGGTGGGGCCGAGGTAGAGTTCGGCCACCCGGTCATTGAAGACCAGATCCCGGACCGGGCCGGAAACCTGGACCTTCCCCTCGAACATGATGTAGGCCCGATCCACGATGTCGAGCGTCTGCTCCACGTTGTGGTCGGTAATGAGTACACCGATGCCGCGATGGCGGAGCCCGGCCACAATGGTCTGAATGTCA